>JAHCRG010000005.1 GCA_020148045.1 Patescibacteria group bacterium | reverse complement strand
TATATTGTAAAGATCTACTTCAAAGCCATTATCTTTTAAAAACAGTTCAATACTATCATATTGTTCACTTGATATGCGTTCAGCTTCAAATCCTTTCCCAGATACAGCCTCCTCTTCTACTTTTGGATCTACTTTAACTACCCATTTAAAATCAACTGGTTGTGCTTCTGAAAAATCTATCCCAGTTTCTTGTTCGAGGTCTTCAAGAAGAACTGAAACTTCATCTAAAGATACACATTCACTTCCATCAAAGCATTTATCGGGTCCACAATCGCAGATCTTTACCTGATGACTATTATCTGGCGAACAGCCACAAGGACCAATAAGACACAAGTTAGGGAAATCACCAGTGTTTTCACAACACAATGATGTTGATACTTGCCCTCCAGAGTTTACGCAAGCTTGCTCTTTTTCGCTTAACTCTTCGGGTGTTGTCATTGACTGATAAATCCAGTAACCTAATCCTACAATAACGATTATAACAATGATTGCAATTATTGTTTTAGACATATTATTTTTTATTAAAGTTATATTGCGACCTTTCGTTTCTATTCTACCAAAAAATTGCCTTCTTGCCTACCTAAACTTCAAAGAAACTTGGGCGGGCTTGGCATTGGCTAATGACCTAATCTTTCAAGTTCACGATAGACTTCAACAAGCTTATCAGCAAATTTTATACTTCCGCAAAGTGTAATTTTCATAGTTAAAATAAAAAGATTAATGTTCTTCTTTATAACCAATTTCTTTTAACATTTCAATTATTATCTCCAACGGAATACCCCCTAAAAGATTGTAGTAACTTCCTTCTATCCTTTCAATAAATGAAGCACTGTAATGTTTAACAGGATCATAACCCAAGGCATAGGTATTGAAATTTGGGTCTTCATCAAGGTATTTGTTAATTTCTTCTTCAGAAAGTTTTCTCATAAAAACATCTGTTTTAACAATCTTTGAGAGTGTCTTACCTGAAGCTGTGTTAATCATATGAATTCCTGTGTAAAACTGATGGTTATTCCCGGAAAGAGCTTTTAATCTTTGAAAGCCTTCTTCCTTTGATTTAGGTTTTTCAAGAATTTGGCCATTAAAGTAAGTAACAGAATCCATCCCAATTACAATAGCGTCTGAATGATTCTTTGCTACTGCTTCAGCCTTTAATCTTGAAAGTCCTTTTACTAATTCTTCTGGATTATTTCTTTCTAATTGAGATTCGTCTACATCACTTCCCTCTGCTTCAAAAGGAATTCCCAAGTATCCAAATGTTTCCCTGCGATAAGGCGAAGTTGTAGCTAAAATTATTTTTAGCATATTATTGAATTTTCCCTAAATCACCATTAATAATTATTGGTTCCATTGCTAAAATTTCGTCTTTGTATGGAACTTCTGGAATATCATTTAATAAAAATATCTTTTTGTTTAAGACATAAGCAAATCCCATCTCTAAAAAAGTATTGCCTCCTATATAGTTTTTAATTCCTTTTTTATCAATATTAACAACCAAAGCAGCATCTGAATCTTTAATTAGACGAAAATACCTCTTTATTAAATCTTCTTCTGCTTTTTTTCTAAAATCTATATCTCCATCTTTTTGCTTGATTCTCAAAAATTCTTCCAGTGATACTTCGCCATCCAAAATCTTTTGCGAATAAAAGGGTATTTCCACCTCATGTCCTTGCCTCAATAACATATCAGCCATCTCTTTAATCTTGCGTGTAAAATCAATGCTTGCACAAATTACTATTTTCATATACTCTATTCTACCAAAAAAACGCCCCATATAAAAACAAAGCTTTATACGGGATAAACCTTCTTGGCGACAAAAAATAGTTGCTACTTACGTATTTTCATTCTTTCTTTCTCGGTAGTCTTTGGCTTCTGTTTGGCATGTTTTTTCGTAACAAATCTACCAGTTATTGAGCTTCTATAGACTGTCCATTCTTTGGTTTTGGTTTTCTTTTTCATGTTTTTGGATATTTTTTTTAATTTTGACCTTTTTATTATTTTACCATATTTAAAACAAAATCCTAAACAAATGCTCGGGTTTGTAAAAATCTTAAAAAACAAGCTTTTATGTTTTTCCCTTTTTAAAAAATCCTGTATAATAAATAAAAGCAATGAGTTTAAGTATATTCAAGAATTTATTAAATCAATTTTTATTATGCAAAAAGAATGTTCTATTTTAATAGGAGGCCAAGCCGGAGACGGAATAAAGCTAGCCGGCGCCTTAGTCGCAAACCTGCTTAACAGGTTGGGTTATTGGACTTTTGTATATATTGATTATCCTTCTCTGATTACGGGCGGTCATAATTTTGCAATAGTAAGGGCAGGGTCAGAAAAAATTCTTGCTCACGCAGATAAAGTGAATATCTTGGTAGCTCTTAACCAAGAAACTGTTGAAAAACACGCTTGGCGGCTTAAAGAAAAAACTCTGATTGTTTTTGATTCAAATTCTGTAAAGGCAAAAGGATTGGGACTCCCTTTAAGCGAAATTGTTAAAAATAAAGGGCTTCCCCTAATAGCAAGAAATAGTGCTGGATTAGGAGCTGTTGCTTCTGTTTTAGAAATAGAATTTCCTATTGTGGCAGATGTTATCAGAAGTTCAATTAAAAAAAAGACCAAAGAAAACATTGAAGCTGCCAAAGTGGTTTATAACCAGACGAAAAAACTTGGAAAGATATTCAAATTACCTCTACTCAAGAATCCGCCCAAGCCCCTTCTAACAGGGAACGAGGCAATAGCTCTCGGCGCTGTTAAGGCCGGGCTGAAAGCGTACATTGCCTATCCAATGACGCCTTCAACGGGTATTCTTCATTATCTTGCAAAACACAAAGAGAAACTTAATATAGTAACAATTCAATTAGAAAATGAAATCGGGGTCATCGGCGCTGCTCAAGGAGCTTCATATGCAGGGGTCAAAACTATGGTCGGAACTTCTGGAGGAGGATTTGCCCTTATGACAGAACATCTTAGTTTAGCCGGGCAGGCAGAGATTCCCACTGTTATAGTTTTAGCTCAAAGACCAGCACCCGCATCGGGTGTTCCCACTTATACTGCTCAGGGTGATTTATTTTTTGCTTTGCATGCTGGACATGGGGATTTTCCAAGAATTGTTATTGCTCCCGGGGATGTTGAAGAAGCTTTTTATTTAACAGCAGAGGCCTTAAATTTAGCCTGGAAGTTTCAAATTCCCGTAATAATACTCAGTGACAAACACCTGAGTGAAAGTATTTTTTCAGCAGAATTTGATGAAAATAAAATAATCAGGGGAAATCCAAAAATATGGAATAAAAAAGGTGAGTATAAAAGATACGCCTTTACAAAAAATGGGATATCTCCATTAGCTTTTCCGGGACAAAAGAAAGCGGTTGTGAAGTCAAACAGCTACGAGCATGACGAATTTGGAATAACCACAGAAAACCCCAAGCTCGTAACAAAGGGGTCTGAAAAAAGATTAAAAAAAATGAAGGCAATTGAAGATGTGCTAATGAAAAAAGAAACGGTTAAAGTCTATGGAAACCCAAAAAGCAAAACAGCCCTGATTGCCTGGGGCTCAACCAAGGGGGCTGTGGTTGAAGTTGCCAAATCCCATAATTTAAAAGTTATCCAGCCCTTATTTTTACACCCATTCCCGGTGTGGGAACTGAAAAAACATTTAAGCAACGTTAAAAGAATTATAGGCGTAGAAGTTAACTCTACCGGACAGTTATGCAAATTGTTAAAATTTAACGGCTTTAAAGTTGATGAGCAAATCTTAAAATATGACGGAAGACCTTTTACTGTTGATGAATTAGAAAAAAAAGTAAAAAAAATCATTTTATGAAAATAAAAGGTTTTAATACTTATACGAAAAATACCTGGTGCCCGGGATGCAGTAACTTCGGGATAGAGTCGGCCGTAAAACAGGTTTTTACTGAGCTTGTTAATAGAGGAAAGCTTAAAAAAGAAAATATAGTTATTCTTTCCGGTATTGGCTGTCATGCGAAAATTACCGATTATATTAATGTCAATTCCTTTTATTCCTTGCACGGCAGAGTTCCAGCGCCGGCAACAGGAATTAAACTTGCTAATCCCGGACTTTCAGTCATAGGATTTGCCGGAGACGGAGATGCTTACGGAGAAGGATTAGACCACTTAATATTTGCTGCCAAAAGAAACAGCGACATAACGATGATAATTCATAATAATAGAGTTTATGCGCTCACAACCGGTCAATTTACTCCCACTTCACCCAAGGGCTTCCCGGGAAAATCCACGCCAAAAGGCTCTTTAGAAGAGCCGTTTAATCCCTTAGAGATTATGCTCGCCAGCGGCGCAACTTTTATAGCGAGAGCTTTTGCGGGAAATCCAAACAATCTCAAAGAAATTATAAAGAAGGCAATTCTCCACAAAGGGTTTTCCTTCGTAGACGTTCTTCAACCTTGTGTAGCTTTTTACAATACTTCTGAATTTTATCGGCAGAGAGTTTATGACCTTAAAAAGAAAGGACACAATGTTTCTGACCGGCGAAGCGCGGTGAAAAAAATCAAAGAATGGAATTACCTGAATGCTGAATCCAGAAAAATACCTATAGGGGTTTTTTATAAAATCAAGAAGCCGACTTTTGAAGAAAGTGTTCTTAAAAAAAGAAAGCCCTATGGGCTCCCTGTTCCTGTTCTTAAAAACCTTTTGCAAAAACATATATAGATAATTTTATAAAAAGATAAAAACTAAAAAGGGCTTTTAAAAAGCCCTTTTTTAATATTCGAACCTATTTTATGAGCATAAAAGAGTATTTTGAGATACCGGCTTTAGTTAGTCCATAACCTCTGCCTCACCCTGCTACTGTTATTATTTAATTTATATTCTAAAAATCCGTTTAAAGAAATTTATAATTGCTTCCCAGATCTTCTGGAAAATATTTTTTGAAACCTCCTCAACTTCTTCTTTTGTTTCTTCAGTTATTTCTTCTTCGGTAGGTTCTTCGTAAGAGAATATCCAGATATCTCCGGGAGCTACTGGTTGTAATGGAGATTTAGAAATCGCTACTTTTGTGCCGGTATTATCCCAGACCGGATCCCCGAAAACATCCGAGCCCGCAACAACCGGCTTAGGATCAGAACCATCGGCATTAATCATCCACACCTGAGGGGGCTTTACGCGATACCAGGTTCTCATAAATAAAATCTTATTGTTTTTGTTCCAGGCCCGTTGGAATATCAGCTGAGTACTATCATCCGGTGCATAAATCATATGTTTGTTAGAGCCATCAGCATCCATGACCCAAATTTCATTTGGCTCATCTTCTCCTCCTCCAATCGCATATGAAGCGAACCCTTTAAGATAAACAATTTTTGAGCCGTCATAACTGAAAGATGGAGCAGCACAGAAGCCATCTTCATCAGTAGTTAAACGAGTCTTTTCGCTTCCATCAGAATTCATTATCCAAATTGAAGAAGATGTAGCACCATTATGACGAGCACTATAAACAATTTTAGTCCCACCAGGACTCCAACTTGTAAGGGTACATAGCTGATCCGTTAATAATACTTTACTACTTAAATCATCTAAACTAGTCAGGTCATCTAAATTAATTAACCATAATTTACCAAACTCGCCTTCATGAAAAAGTATCCTATTATCAACCGGGCTCCAAGAAGGATCACAACCAGGATCGTAACCTGACGGACCTATTCTTTTAAGTCCGGTACCATCTGTATTAATTAAGTAAAGACCATCTCCCGCTCCCAGTTCCCCTCTCCAAAAAACCATCTGACTTCCGTCAGGACTCCAGTCTGGATCACAACAGCGGTCTAGAAAAGTAAGTTGAGTAAAATCAGCTGGTTCATGAATTTCATATTCTTCCTCTTTCTCGCCAACCCAACCCCAAGAACCGCTCAGCGGACCTCCTGGTACAGGAACTCCACAATCTCTCCAAGTTTGGAGTTCTTCTTCTGTAGGAGGATCTGTCCCGAGGGCACAATATGTTAATTCCCAATCTTCTGGAGTATAATATTGACAAATACATTCTGCTCCGGCATCTGTCCAATTACCTGGACCATATTTATCATAAAAATGCGACCCTTTTTCTGCACATTCAATTTTCCCACAATCCGTTTGAAGTATAGCTTCTTGAGCTAAAGCTCCTTCACTAATAAGGAAAGCTAAGATCACTATAATTAGAACGTATTTCCAATTAGTTTGTGGGTCTTTTAGATTCATTATTCTATTCTACCAAAAAACCGCCTTCTTGGCGATTTTTTGAAGCGAGCTCCCCCTACAGGACGCATTCAGAACCATTGATTGGAGTAAGATTAGGGAAAAACTTAGAGATTTGGAGCCCATTATGAGTATTTATCTGACTCCCCTAGTTAGACGATATTAGAACCTGTTTAAGATAAACCTTGTATCAGTTTTATTCCTCTCCTCCTCTACTCTCCTCCTCTCTTTGCCTTCTCTCCTCCATTTCTTCTTCTGACAAAGAAGGTGCAGCGGAAGTCGTTACTGTAGCAGTTAAAAGAACAAGAAAACACTCGTCTGGTGTTGTTACTCCCGCTTCCCTACATCTACCTTCAGCCGATGAACATAGCTCTGGCGTTCCTCCCACTTCTATACAGAAATCTTCAATCTGTTCAAACGATTCAAAGCCCTGAAGAGGAATTTTCTCACACATCTCTGGTGGTAGTGCTTCCCTCTCTGTACAGAAAACTCCAAACAATCCAAAGTTCTGAAGCTCATTCACAAATGATGTACATGTCTCTGGTGGTGCTCCCTGTTCTATACAGAAAGCTCTAAACGATTCAAAGCTCTGAAGATCATTCTCTTTTGCCCGCTCAGCTTTCTCTACTTCTAATTCCTGTTGAGCCCTCATTTGAACTCTCTCTCTTACTTCTTGTGGAACCTGAGCTGGTAAAGTGGCTTCTTCTGGAATTTCACCTAAAGCATTTTGTGCTTTTAATGCCTCAACTGCTTTTTCGTGTCCCTTGACTGAAGCTTTCATTGCATTTTCAATGGCTGGTTTATCTTCTTCTGGAACTTTCTCATAAACTTCAGCTAAAACCTCCAAATGTTTAGAGGTTGCCTGGCCGACTCTAGCCAAAACTTCCATAGCTTTTTCGGTGTTCTCGCCTTTACTTTCTGCTCTTTCTACCCGAGCCATACTTTTTTCTAATTGATTTTCATATCTTACCAAAGTTTTTTCTGTTAATTCTGGTTTCCCTTTTCCTGCGATAACTTGGGCTTCAGCCAGTCTTTCAGCAGCTAAGGCAGCATGTCTTTCAGCTTTTTTAAGGTCACCGAAAGTAAAGAAAGTGCCAATTTCTTCAGCAATTATCTCCAGAAAGTAAAATGGACTGTCGGGAGTAAGTCCCGGGTCTGGAAGTTCTGTTTCTTGAGCTAAAACTCCCACTCCAAGAGAAAAGAGAAATATTAAACTTATTAATAAAGATGTTGCTTTCATAATTTAGCTTATTACTTCTTGCGACTTACCGACCTTTCATCTTTATTCTACCAAAAAACCGCCTTATTGACGAGGTGACTGAAATTTGCTCCGGGAACTGGACGAAGTTCGAACCTGGATTATGAACCAAGACTAAAAAAGAAAACATATAGAAGTTGGAATTATCCAATATCAGAAGTTGGAAATTTACCATACTTCTAGTTATTCAATCTCTTTAATATTTTGCTTTTGTTTGTCTGAATTTTGGACAGGTCGGTAAATTATTCTGAATAACTCAATCAGCCTCCTCCCCATTTCTTGGGCTCATAAGTAAAGCCAGAAAAGAAGGAACAATTATATAAATAAAGACTTAAAAAAGAAAAGGGCATACAAAGCTCTTTTTGCTTTTTCCTGCCCTTGTTTTTCTTTTTATTATATGATAAAATATAGTTAAGAACAATCTTTATGGCTTCCAAAAAATCATTTCTATTAATATCATCAATATTAATGTTATTTGTCTTAACAGTAGATTTAGTATTGACAGAATGTAATTCTTTTGGTAAACTGCCTACAGGCAGTTTACCAAAAGAGATGAAAGATATCAGGAAAGAAATTTCTTGACAAGTTTCGCAAATTTTATAACCAATTTTTCATCTATCATAAAAACTTTAGAATCTAATATTGGAAGGGGCTTAAGCCCTTTTTCTGTTTTATTGACAAGAAAAAAATAGGGCTTTCTGGGCCGGACCAATAACAAATACGCGCCGGGCCAATATTGCTGTATCTTTTCATAACCCCACTCCACATTCCTACCACTAGCTCCAACATTCTGGTATTTTACCTGAAGTAAAACAACGGCGTGGTTTTTTTTATCCACCAAAATAAAAGAAGGGGTGGTACGCAACATTTTCGCAATCTTGCTGTCCTTTGAAACGCCCAACTGCACAAGATAACCAGGGAAACTCTCGTGTCCATAATTTATGACTAAATAGTCAGCGTTCTGAAACATCAAGCTGACTATAATGCTAGCAATCCTTCCTTTAATAATATTCTCTAGGCTCATATATTATTAAAAAGGTATTTTAGATTGTTTAATGCGGCTCGGTCTCTTGAGCCAAGCACAAGCCTGCTCCGGGGACAGGACTCGAACCTGTAACTTTCTCCTTAACAGGGAGCCGTTCTACCATTGAACTACCCCGGAATATCTTTATTCTACAAAATTTAGGAGAAAAATCAATAGCCCTTTAACTTCTTCAGCTTCTGGTGTTCGCGGATTCTTTCAAGGGATTTAGCTTCAATTTGGCGGATTCTTTCTCGGGTTACGCCGAATTCCTGACCTACCTCCTCTAAAGTATGAGTAATCCCGTCCTTTAATCCAAATCTCATTGATAATATTTTTTGTTCCCGAGGAGACAAATCAACCAAAATTTCTTTTAATCTTTCCCGAAGCAAGGTTCTGGCTGCGTGAATAGAAGGTGGAATCGTTTTTTCATCTTCAATGAACTCGGCTAAAATACTATCTTCTTCATCCCTCCCCACCGGAGTTTCCAGAGAAACAGTTTCTTGAGAAATTTTTCTAATATGATGAACCTTATTAACATCAATGCCCATTTCAGCAGCAATTTCTTCTGGCAATGGTTCCCTCCCTAAATCCTGTAAGAGACGACGTCTAACCTTGGTATATTTTGAAATGGTCTCAACCATATGGACAGGTATTCTTATTGTTCTTGCCTGGTCAGCTAAAGCTCTGGTAACTGCCTGTCGTATCCACCAAGTAGCATAAGTTGAAAATTTATAGCCCCTCCTCCAATCAAATTTTTCCACTGCCCTTCTCAAGCCAATATT
The DNA here is from genome assembly GCA_020148045.1 of Patescibacteria group bacterium. Taxonomy (NCBI): domain Bacteria; species Patescibacteria group bacterium. The sequence goes on along the minus strand of JAHCRG010000005.1, from coordinate 13,465 downwards.
GCCTTCTTGGACTAGGTCAAGCAAGGTAAGGTTTGGAGATTTACCAATATATCTTTTGGCAATAGAAACTACCAATCTTAAATTGGCTTTCATTAATTTATTCACCGCCTCTTTATCTCCCTTCTCAATTCTTTTTGATAATTCTTTCTCCTCATCGGCAGTCAAAAATGACACCTTACCAATTTCTTTTAGATAAAGTTGGATTGGGTCTATTTTTATTTCCCTTACTTTTGGAGCTCTTCCTGGTTTTTTGGGTTTCTCTTCGGTCTCTAAAAATTCCCTTGACTCTTTAATTTCTATCCCTTCTTCCTCTAACTTTCCGTAGAGGTTTTCCAAGCCCTTGATATCTTTTTCTATCCCGGGAAAAAAATATAGAATTTCTGAAGTAGTAACAAAACCCCGCTGTTTTCCTTTTTTAAAGAGAGCTTGAAGCTTTTCTGGAGCGAAAATTTTCTTTTTCCAGCTTATCTTTTTCCTTTTTGTAACCTTTTTCTTCTTTACAGCCTTCTTTTTAACCTTTTTTACTGGTTTCTTCTTTGTTGGTTTTTTCTTTTTTAGGACCTTTTTGGTCCTTTTCTTCTTTATCATGCTTCAGAAATCTCCAAGTCGCTCCGCGACTTGGAGCACTGGTTAAATTGTTGAATTAGTTCTTGAACTTTCTCAGAATTCTTTTCTTGTTCTGCTTTTTTAATCTCTTTTGAAATATTATCTAATCTATCTCTAATAACTAATGTTTTAAGTTCTTTAAAACAATCTTTAAACTCTTTTTCAGGATCAATATCAGCTTGTTCAACCTCTGCCTTCAAACAAAGATAATCTATCTGCTCATTCTGCTTTTTCTCTTTCAAGCAATTGATAATTTTTACTGTTTGAGGAGAAAAAAGTTCAAAATCTTTTTCTCCAACTAAGCCAAGGTTTTGGGGAAGTTTAATGATTAAAACAGCTAACCTCTCTTCTAAAAGCTCCTTTCTTGTTTTCTGGGGCAAAGAAGTTGCTTTTTCAACAAACTCTTCTGCTCCCATCTCTATCTCTTCAATTTTTGTTTTCCGAAGTTCCTCTGATACATCTTCTTCTCTTACTCCTAAGGTCCCAGCCAAACCTTGAATCCAAACGCTCTGCTCTATTTTATTTGGAATTCTTTTAATTACTGGCAATAAAATTTTTGAGATTTCTTTTTTCCCTTCCAGAGTGTTTTTATCAAACTTAGAGAGAGTGTTTTCAAAATAAAAATCGTGGATTGATTTTGCCTTCTCAACTAAATTATGCCAATCTTCGGGATTTTTGGAAATAATATCTGCTGGGTCTGTCTCTTTGGGCATAGTAACTACTTTAATGCTAAAACCCTGAGCTTGAGCTAAGTCAATTCCTCTCTTTGTTGCTGAATCTCCGGCAACATCCATATCAAAAGCAGTCAGAAGATTATCCGAGTAACGTTTAAGAATCTTTAATTGATAAGGAGTGAGAGCAGTGCCAGAAGTAGCTACTACATTTTCAAATCCTGCCTGATTTGCCATTATCACATCAACATAACCTTCCACTAAAATACAGGCATCTTTTTTCCTCGCCTCTATCCCCGCTTTATTCAAACCGTATAAAATCCGGCTTTTATCATAAAGAGGGGTGTTAGGGGTGTTAATGTATTTTGCTTCCTCTTGACCATCAGGCCTCTGAGTTTGCTTAAAAATCCTTCCCCCAAAGCCGACTGCCTGGGAACTTAAATCAAAAATAGGAAAAATAATTCTTCCCCGAAACCTATCATAATAATTATTGGTCTTTTCAGATTTTAAAGCCAAACCTGCTTTTTCTATCTCTTCTCTTTTATAACCCCTGCTAACTAAAAAATCGGAAAGACCCTGCCAAATATCAGGAGCATAACCTAAACGCCATTTCTTTATGCTTTCTTCTTTGAGCCCTCTGTCTGAAAGATACTTCTTTGCCTCCTTTCCGGCTGAACTTTCTTCAAGTTGTTTCCCAAAAAAACGGCAAGCTAAATCAGAAATTTCGTAAAGCCGCTGCTTCTCTGTTCTTAATTTCGGATCTTGTTTTTTTAATTCTACTCCGGCTTTCTGAGCTAAAATTCGTAGGGCATCACCAAACTCTACTCCTTCAATTTTCATAACAAATTTAAAAATGTCTCCGCCAGAATCGCAGGCACCGAAGCAATGCCAGATTTGGCGAGCCGGAGAAACAAAAAAAGAGGGCTTTTTCTCATTATGAAAAGGGCAAAGAGCTCTGTAATTTGCCCCGGCTTTCTGCAACTTAATATACCCTCGAATAACCTCTACTATATCTAACCGATTCTTAATTTCATCAATTGGAGAAGCTAACATAATTACAAAATCATCATACTATAAATTCTCAAAAAGAGCAATTTTTGGTTTCAACAGTTTTTCAACATTTATGCTTGACATAGAGTATTTTTGGGACTAAAATTAATATATATTAAACTCAACAATAAAAGATAAAATCCCGTTAAATCGGGGTTTTTAAGATGAAAAAACTTAAAAATGCCTAGAAAACCAAAAGTAAATAAGGTCTTATTTTTGCAATGTTTTCCTTTATGGGGAAGCGGCTCTGGAACCTATACAAGAGAGTTGGCTTTAGAAATTAATAAATTCAAGAATATAAAAACAGCCATAGTTTGTCCTGAAAGTAAAGAAAAACATGCTGGAGTAAAAATTTATCCTTTAGAACTCCCTTTCCCTGTTGCTTTTACCGGCCATCCAGATTGGCCGGTTTGTAAATCATATAAAGACCTCACTCCAAAAGAAATATCCCGAGTGTTTAATTTCTTCTTGAGAAGTGTAATAAATGCAGTAGATGATTTTAAGCCAGACCTTATTCATGTCCAGCATATTTCTCTTCTTTTGTGGGCAGCAAATTTTATAAAAGCGCTGTATGGTATAAATTTCATCACCACCTCCCATGGAACAGGAGTTCTGACTGCCTCTGAACGTAAAACCTATGTTCCTCTCTCACAAGATGCCTTGGGAAGGGCAAAAAAAATAGTAGCTGTAAGCGGAGATACAAAGGGCTGGTTGTTGGAAACCTTTGGTAAGGAATTTTTACACAAAACAAGAATTATTCCGGGCGGTGTTTATCTTGAGGATTTTCCAGCAGAGAAGAAAATAAAAATTATCAATAAAAAATATAAATTAAAAGGTAAAAAAGTTGTTCTCTTTTCAGGAAAACTTACTCCCCAGAAAGGCGTCTTTTATCTCATAGAGGCAGCTCAGGATATTAAGGGAGATATTTATATAATTGGAGATGGTCCTGAAAGGAAAAACTTGGAGGACTTAGTATATAAATTTAAACTGCACAACGTTCATTTTTTAGGTTATATGGGAGACGATAAAAGAGAAGAATTAGAAGAATTTTACTACCGGGCCGATGTCTTTGTTGCTCCTTCTGTCTGGGATGAACCCTTAGGGCTTGTAATTTTAGAAGCAATGGTTACTAAAACCCCGGTAATTGCTACCAGAAAAGGAGGAATACCGTTAGCTGTAAAAAATGGGGTAAATGGGTTTTTAGTCAGACCTAAAAGCAGCCGCCAAATAGCCGAGGCCTGTAATAAATTATTAGAAAGCGATGAGTTGAGAAAGAAATTAGGCAACGCAGCCAGGGAAACCGTTCAGAAGAAATTCACCTGGAAGAAAATTGCTCAAACATACATAAGAATTTATAGAAGGGCCTATAGAAACGGGAATAATAAAAAGAAAAAGAATGGAAAAAAGATGACTTTAAAACAAAAAAAGAAGAAGAAACCCTTAAATCTTCTTAGAATATTCAAGTTGAAAAAAAGAGCTTCCTAAGGGAAGCCCTTTTTAGTATAATAAAGTATTAACCATGAAAAAGAAAAATATAAATATCGGAGTGATAGTTCCGCCCTTTACTACTGTTCCCCCTTCTGGACAAGGAGGAACAGAAAGAATAGCAAAAGAAATGATAGAAGGTCTCACTAAAAAGGGCTATAAAGTAACTCTTTTTGGAGCTGGCAGATATAAAGGTTCAGCTAAATTTATCCAGATTTTCAAAAAAACAATAACTGAAAGAAAATTTGATACCGCTTATTCAGAGGCCTCCAGACCTTTAAGATTGGAAAGTGCTTATATAGCCAGAGTAATGAAAGAAATTATAAAAAGAGAAGGAGAATTTAATATTATTTTTAATCACGCCAGAGGAGGTTACCTTTTTTTGCCCTTGTCTCTTTTTATTAAAACCCCGATAGTAAGTATTTTCCATCTGCCGATTTTTAAAGAAGCTGCCGATGTTCTTGCCTCATATAAAAAACCGAATGTAGTCACTATTTCTAATTCTCAAAGAAAAGGATTTCCAAACATTAATTACTTGGCTACTGTTTATAACGGAGTAAACACTAAAGAGTTCAAATTCTGTGAAAAGCCGAAAGATTATTTTCTTTATATGGGTGCTATGGCAGAACATAAAAATACCAAAGCTGCAATTTTGGCGGCAAAAAGAGCTAAAGTTAAACTGATTTTAGCTGGAGGGAAAAAGAGGGAACCTTATTTTTCAAAAGAAATAAAACCTTTAATTGATGGAAAGCAAATTAAATACGTTGGAGAGGTTTCAGGGAAGCGACGAACTGATTTAGTAAAATATGCCAAAGGTTTTCTTTTTCCAATTAAATGGCCTGAACCATTTGGTATTGTTATGATTGAAGCTATGGCTTCAGGGGTTCCAGTCATTGCCTACCCTAATGGCGCTGTTCCCGAAGTTGTCAAAGATAAAAAAACTGGCTTTATTGCCAAAAATATTAAGGAAATAGTTAAAGCAATTAAAAATATAGATAAAATTGACAGAAAAAAATGCCGAGCGAGAGTTAAAAAATATTTTACTGTTGAAAAAATGGTTGACGATTATGAAAAAATAATTAAAAGATTAATATGAAGAAAAAGCTCAAGATTGCTCAAGTGTCCCCTCTCTGGTATCCCGTCCCCCCAAAAGGATATGGCGGCACTGAACTCGTAGTTTCAAGATTAACAGAAGAATTAGTAAAGAGAGGGCACAAATTAACTCTTTTTGCATCGGCTAACTCTAAAACTAAAGCTAAATTAATTTCAGTTGTTAAAAAAAATCTTCATTCTCTAAGGATACCCTGGCTGGCTTCTAGTTATAACGTTCTTAATCTGGTAGAAGCTTTCTCCCAGGAAAAAGAGTTTGATATAATACATACACATATTGATAAATTTGACCTTATATTTCGTCATCAAAGCAAAGTGCCAACGGTTGCCACCTTACATAACCCAATTTGGCCTATCAGCAAAAAAAGAGAAGATTGGCATAATTATCAAGCAGTACTCAAAACATATAATCATTTTCCGAAGCTTCCATACATAGCTATAAGTGATGCCTATCAAAAAAAATGCCCTGTCAAAATAAACTTTGCTAAAACCATCCATAATGGCATCTATCCCCAAGAATTTAAATTTAATTCAAAACCAGATAATTATTTTATTTGGTTTGGTAGGATTACTCGTTTTAAGGGACCTCATTTAGTAATAAAAATAGCGAAAAAACTAAATTTAAAATTAATAATTGCTGGTTTCTGCGCTAGCCAGAAAACTATAGATTTCTTTAATAAAGAAATAAAACCACATCTTTCAAAGAATATAAAATTCATAGGTGAAATAAAATCAAAAAAAGAAAAATCAGAATTATTAGGAAAGGCTAAAGCCTTAATTTATCCCTTATTGTGGGATGAACCTTTCGGCATCGTAATGATTGAATCACAAGCTTGCGGGACACCTGTTATTGCCTTTAATAGAGGATCTGTGAAAGAAGTAATGAAAAATGGAGAAACTGGGCTTGTGGTAAAGAATGTCAACGAAATGGCACAAGCAATAAAAAAAATTGACCAAATAGACCGGGGGAAGTGCAGAAAGTGGGTTGAAGAAAACTTCACCGTTAAGAAAATGATTGATGAATATGAAAAAGCATATTATAAAATTATAAATAAGTTCAGCAAATAGATTTATGAGAAAAAAACTAAAAATTGCAATGATGGTCTCGGGTATCGTGCCTGTTCCCCTTCCAAAAGATTACAAGGAAATCTTTGCTCCTATGGAAATGGCTATGGATATCGCAAATGGTTTAGTCAAAAAAGGACATAAAGTTTCCTTTTTTACTCCGAAGGGCTCAAAATCTAAAAAGTTTAAGGTGTACGAATCAAGCTTTCAACCTCTTTATAAAGAAAAAATTACGAATTACCACGAAATAGACGAAAAAGGGAAATTTTCTTATCTCTTTGAACAATATTTAATATGCCTAATTCTTAAAAAATACTCAAAAGAGCATTTTGATATTGTCCATATTCATCCAGCAGACAGAGCTTTGCCTTTTGGATATCTATTTCCTAAAATTCCTTTTGTTTATACCCTTCATGATCCTGTTTCTTTATGGAGAAAAAAAATATACCGTCTTTATAAGACAAAAAATCAATATTTTGTCTCAATTTCAAAAGCTCAACAAAAGCCGGCCCCTGATTTAAATTGGATCGGAACGGTTTATAACGGAATAAGATTAAAGCCCTTCTCTTTTAATCCAAATCCCAAGAATTACCTTTTATTTATCGGAAGACTTCTTGAAAAGAAAGGGGCGGATACAGCGATTAAAATCGCATTAAAAACAAAGCAGAATTTAATTATTGTTGGCGCTCCAAACAAAGGAGCATTCTGGGAAAAACGGATTAAACCCTATCTTAAAAGAAAAAATATAAAATACGTGGGCTACGTTCCTTACGAAAAAACCTACAAATATTATGGAGAAGCAAAAGCCGCCCTTTATCCAATAAAATGGGAGGAACCATTTGGTTTAACTTTCATTGAAGCCATGGCTTGTGGAACGCCAGTTATTGTTTTTGATAGAGGTTCAGCAAGAGAAGTGGTCAAGGATGGAAAAACTGGGTTTGTGGTTAAAACTATTAAAGGAGCGGTTGCGGCAATTAAAAAAATCGATCAGATAGATCGAAAAGAATGTCGGAAAAGAGTAGAAGAAAAATTTAGTATTGAAAAAATGGTTAATGATTATGAAAAAGTATATTATGAAATTTTGAAGAAGAAGTAATAATCCGACAAATAAAAAAACGGAGAACTGTTCTCAGTTTTTTTTATTTTCTTGAAAGATTAGAAGCACTTTTTATCTGACCGTTGGGGATATAATGAACTGTTCCTTCTGAATCTTTTATAATTGTTCTTCTTAAAGTCAAATCTATAACTTTCCCTTTTTTGCCAGATATATCTACTTCTTCTCCGACTCGATATTGGTCTTCGAGCAAGATAAAAAGTCCGGCTAAATAATCCTGAACTAAATTCTTAGACCCCATCCCTATAGCCAAACCAATTAAACCAGCTCCTGCTAAAAGCGGAGTAGGATTAATCCCAAATTCTGGGAGAACTGTCAAAATCGCTATTATCCAAATCACTATTTTTAGAGTAGAGCTAAAAACCTTACTAAGTGTTTCCCCTCTTTGTTTCTGAACCTTACCATCTCTCCCTACTATTTCGGCTTTCTCAATAAGAGTCTTTATTAATCTGGAAATAAAAATTCTGCCAATTCTGGTAGCCAGCCAGGCTATAAATAAAATTACAATTATTTTTATCCCATGAGAAATAGACCAGGATATTAAATTTTGAAGAAAACTTTGAAAATCCATATTTTTATTTTATTTTTTATGCGGAAGGGCAGGGATTCGAACCCTGGAAGACCTCTCGGCCTTACGTGCTTTCCAAGCACGCCAGTTAAACCACTCCTGCACCCTTCCCTACTTTGGTAACTGTAAGATTATTTTAGAAATTGCCGGGTGTTGGGTAGCGAATTTGTATCTTAAAAGTTTTAAGATTGTCAAAAAGTCCAAAATTTCTTCTCTTAAAGTTTCGGGGCCAGTAAAGATTTCGCTTAATTCTTTAAATAAATTCTTAGCATAATTATTTAAAATCTCGTAATCTGCTCTTTCTTTAAGCCAATCAATTATTTTCTTAAACTCCGCTCTATCTAACCAAACTCCGCGGCAAAGATTACAAACATCAACAATTATCCTTGAATCTCCATAATATACCTCATAAAGCGGAACTCGGCAAGAGGGACAAAGTCGCATTCCATAAGAAATTTTGAGTTTTTTCTTATTTCTCCATAAATCAATATCCAACCATCCTAAATTTCTGTCTTTTTCATCTTTTGCCCATCTTAATTCTTCCTCCTCAAACCAAAGACCAAGGCATTTTGGACAATAATTTACCTCAACATTACAAAGAATTGTGCTTGAAAGATTTTTTTTGCAAATTGGACACTGCATATTTTTTAAATTTTCATTCCTCTTAATGCCCTGGTTCTTTCTTCTGCTGGCGGATGGGTCATAAATAACTTGGTCAGAAAACTCTTAGATTGCTTTCCTCTAAAAGGTGAGGCGAAGTAAAGATGGGCAGTGGAATTATTAGCCACTCTTAAAGGGTGGGGATCTTGAGAAATTTTTTCAAGGGCCCTGGCTAATCCTTCAGGATATCTTGTTAAAAGGGCTCCGGCAGCATCAGCTAAAAATTCTCTTTTACGGGAAATTGCCAATCTAATCAGGGTGGCAAATAAAGGAGCTGAAATAGCTAAGGCAATAGCAACTAAAAGCATGATCAATCTTATTTGTCCCCCATCTCGACTATCACGCCGGGAAGAAAATCCTCCGTAGAAACTAATCCTAAAGAAAAAATCAGTCATTATCACTACTACTCCAACCAAAATAACTACGATAGTTTGCAATAAGGCATCTCGATTTCCGATATGGGCTAATTCATGGGCGATTACTCCTTCTAATTCAGCTCTTTCAAGCCGATTAAGTAATCCCTTGGTTACTGCCACTACTGCGTGTTTTGGATCGCGGCCGGTAGCAAAAGCATTTGGCTGGGACTCATTAATAATATAAATTTTAGGAAAGGGAAGACCTGCTGTGATACAAAGATTCTCAACAATCCGGTAAAGTTCAGGGTTATCTTTTTTCTCAATGGGTTTTGCCCGGCTCATTGCCAAAACAATTTTATCAGAATACCAATAACTAAAAAAGCTCATCAAAATACTATAAATTACTGCCAGCCATAGAATAATATAACTTCCCAGAAAATAAGAAATCAGCCAACCAAGAGCGATGATTAAAATCAAGAAACAAGCGAGATAAAACCAGGTCTTACGAGTGTTGGACTCGGCATGAGTATAGAGTGTCGGCATTGCTAATTAAAACTTAACAGATACGGGTTCTCGAGCGGCTGCTTCTTCTATTTCAAACAAATCCATCTTTTTGAATTTAAACGAGGAAGCAATAATTTTTTCAGGAAATCTTTCAATCTTTATATTCAGGTCTCTAACATTGCCGTTATAAAATCTTCTGGCTGCCTGAACTTTATCCTCGGTATCGCGAAGTTCTCGTTGAAGCTCTAAAAAATTCTCTGAGGCCTTTAATTGAGGGTAATTTTCGGCTACAGCAAACAAGGTCTTTAAAGTAGAAGAAAGCATATTCTCAGCCTGAGAATGCTCTTCCATTGTTTGAGCTCCCATTGCTCTTGTTCTTGCTTCGGTAACTTTTTCAAAAAGCTCTCTTTCGTGAGTAGCATAACCCTTAACTGTCTCAACTAAATTAGGGATTAAATTATATCTTCTTTTTAATTGAACATCAATATCTGACCAGGCCTCTTTTGCCCGATTACGAAGAGTAACTAAACGGTTGTAGATAAAAACCATCCATAAAACTATTAGAAATAAAATTCCTAAAATAATGTATAAAATGGTCATATGTTTAAACTTTAATTACTAATTAAATTACTCGCACCTTTACTATATTGTAGCAAATTTTTCTTTTCTCAACAAACTCCCCCGCTTTGGCGGGGGAGAGATTGAACAAAAAATTTAAGAGGTTTCTAAAACGGGGGGATTTCTTTCCAGATAGGAAGAGGTATATCTGCTGATAAATCGTGCTGTTTAAAACAGGAATGTCCACCTGCATCTGTAACTGTGAGTCGCACTCTGTAATCTCCTGAACTGGAGTAAGAATAAGTAGGATTATTAGTACTGGTGATTTCAGGAGTACCGTCATTATCAAAATCCCATTCCCAGAGATTACAACCAGCTGCACAAGTAGTTAAATTATCTGCCGAACTAGCCATATCTGAACAAGGTGGCTCTGCTGCCTGGTCGCAAACACCCGCCCCAAAAACTGAACAAAATTGAATTGTCTCATTAATATCAGGCTCAAGAGGACACCAGATAAAGTCAGGATCAGGCCATTTAGTAGGAGTAAGATTGGGACCATTTGCCCAGCCAGACCATGCAGGACCGTTAGTATCTCGAACTCTTACCCTCCACCAATAAGTAGTGCCGAAGCTGGGAGGAGAATAGTCCCGAGAGGTGCTATCGCCACCGCTCAGAGTGACTATTGGATCTTCATCTAAGTTTGAGTCATCATCTATTTGAATTTCATAAGCAGATTGAGGGTCTGTGCCTAGAGGGACATTATCGTCATCGTTATAATCCCAACTAAACCTTACTATCGGTGCAGAGCCACAGCCAGATGTTTGTTCTCGGGAAAGATTAGTAGCTGAGGGAATGTTATTTAGAGTAACAGTAATATCAGTCATTACTTTGTAATCTGAAACTCCACAAGCCCCTGTATCTAAACAATTAAAACTAACCCAGCCGATTATATCTGATCCCCAAGCCCAACCCCTAAATTCAGACGGAGTAGGCGCAGGATTAAGCGAAACTCCATAACTTGAGTCTCTTAATTTTATCCAACCGTCCCAGCCACCTCCATAAGCCAATGCTCTTGCCCAGCCAGAAACCTCTGCAGTATCAAAATCAAGTTTGGCAATACAAGAACCACCAGGGCAGGCGTCATCAAACGGCGGGGCACCTGTTTCTGAACGATTAAAACTAATCCAGCCAATACTATCTGACCAAGCATAACCAGAAAACTCACCAGTAGTCTCATCAACATCTACTCCATAGTTTATTGCAGAACCTGCTACATCTCTGCAACTAAAACTAATCCAGCCAATATTATCTGACCAAGCCCACCCCCAGACATTATGATATTCACAAGGTGGAGGTGGCGAAGCAGCCGTTGTAACAAATCTCTCTGAACCATATGCCCAACTGGAAGCAGCTGAGTTGTGAGCCTTAGCTCTGAAATAATATTTAGTTTCAGAATTTAGCCCGGTAATTGTATGACTAAAAGCGCCTGTGCCGAAGCTCCCAGATTCTGTCCAGGTATTCGGGTAACTCCCAGAAGAAGTTCCCCATTCAAATCCTCTCTCGTCACAATTCTCTCCGCCAGTATTAGTAATATTGCCATTTAAAGTAACCGATGTATCCTGAACACCTGTAGCTTCTGAGGTTGCAACAGTTGGCGATACAATAGGTGGAGGTAGCGGAGCAGCCGTTGTAACAAATCTCTCTGAACCATATCCCCAACCAGCTGAATTATAGGCTTTGGCTCTGAAATAATATTTAGTTTCAGAATTTAGCCCGGTAATTGTACGACTAAAAGCGCCTGTTCCAAAGCTCCCAGATCCTGTCCAGGTATTCGGGTAACTCCCAGAAGAAGTTCCCCATTCAAATCCTCTTTTGCTGGGATTCTCTCCGCCAGTATTAGTAATATTGCCATTTAAAGTAACTGATGTATCCTGAACACCTGTAGCTCCTGAGGTTGCAACAGTTGGCGATACAACAGGTGGAGGGCCAAAAGCTCGCAATTCATAAAGATAATGACGTCCAAGATGAGGAAAATAAGGCCATTGATTTATATCAATACGTACTTTTACTCTTTCTACATTTTCCCAACTCCCGGCAATACTCTCTGTTGACTTGCTTCCTAATACTGAGCGGGTGCGTATTGGACCTTGCCAACTACCGTTATAATATAAATATGTTTCTTCTGTGCCTTTAAGACTACAAGTAGTGCTCATAATTATCCCTTCATATCTATACCAGCAAGTACCAGTTCCACTATGTCCCCCCCTTACATACTCTACCCTATTAAGAGTTACTGGTTCACTAAAAGTTACAATAGTTTCATATATTATTCCTGGCCCCCATCCCCATCCTGGCCATACTAGTTCCTCTTCAGCAAAATTCCAAGTAACGGTAATATAATTATTATCATCTTCATCATTTATTCGCTCAGGAAATCCATCGGTTCCCTCAAAATCTACCCTATCTCCTGGTCCTTGTTCTATATTTAATTCAGCCGTCCCCATAAATGCGGCTAAATTTATATCTTGAGCATTAACTGAATTAATTAAAAACACTGAGCTGAAAATTATTAAGCCAAGAGAAATAATAAATAAAACTGAATTTCTTTTAGACAATGGCTTTCCCAGCGTAGCGAGGAAAACATTCAAGGTTCTCGAGCGAAGCGAGAGGTTCTTATAAAATTTTATCTTTTTCATGGTTTTTGTTATTCTATTGTTTATTTTATCACATGGTTAATCAAAAATATAGTTGACAGCGTTTTTCCATTTCCATTTTTCTATTTTCTATGGACTTATAGCAATAACACGTGCCCATGTCCAAGCCCTAGCAAGAGTAGGAGCCTGAGAATTTCCTGAATCATTCATATAATTATATCCAGAACTTGCAGCTATAAACTTAAAAGAATTTACATTAATCTCTTGTATGCTATACCCAGTAGTTCTGAAATAATCTTCAGTCCACTCAACATCATGCGCTTCCATCATATTAGAACCTGATGAGTCTGTAGCTGCAAAAACTTGAAAAACTAAAGAAGTTGAGCCCAAATTATGATTAAGTATCGTATTCTGCCCATTACTGATAGCAAACCATCCTGAATCATAGGTTGTTACGCCTCCGCCACCTGCAGCGCTCAAACAAACTCCTCCTCCCACATCAGTACAGATATCTCCTGTAGCATGGATTTGGCCTGAAACATCCAATTTCTGACTTGGGCTCGTTGTCCCGATGCCGACGTTGCCTTGTAATCCGAGAAACACCCGTCCATCGTTCAAAAAGCGGTTGGTTTCGGCGTTGGCGTTATAAAGCTGTAAGGTGTACTCGCCACCAGTTGTATAGCCCCGAATGTGCATCCCATATCCACCACCATGCGCAATATACACATAGGACCTCGCAGCTCCACCGTAATTATTTCTTAGACGTACACCCCAGCTACTTGCGGTTGAAACTGTCTCAAGCTTATATCTCGGACTCGTCGTCCCGATGCCAACGTTGCCAGCAACAGTTGCAAGCCAAGTATCGTTGTCAACTGTAAGCCCGCCAAGCCGCAAAGCTCCAGTTTTCCACTGCTCTGTGAGACTAGTATTGATTGGGGCATCACAACCCGGTTCGCCACTAGGGCAAGTAGGTGGAGCGCTGCCTGGTCCTGTCCAACTGAGAGCATAAAAAGCTATTGCAAAGCAGATAACCAAGATAGCAAAGATTAGAGAAACTATTTTGG
>JAHCRG010000004.1 GCA_020148045.1 Patescibacteria group bacterium | reverse complement strand
GCTATTTGAAGTGTCGACCCTTCAAGTGGCGAAGCTAACGCGTTAAGTGTCCCGCCTGGGAAGTACGGCCGCAAGGCTAAAACTCAAAGGAATAGACGGGGCTTCACACAAGCGGTGGACCATGTGGCTTAATTCGACAATAAGCGAAGAACCTTACCAGGGCTTGACACCTAGTCGAAAGTCCGCTGAAAGGCGGACCTCCCACAAGGCGGCTAGGCAGGTGCTGCACGGCTGTCGTCAGTTCGTACTTTGAAGCGTACGCTTAAGTGCGGTAACGAACGCAACCCTCGCCCTATGTTTTATCTGTCATAGGGAACTGCCTGGGATAACCAGGAGGAAGGTGAGGATAACGCCAAGTCAGCGTGGCCCTTTGACGCCCTGGGCTGCACACGTGGTACAATGGGGCCGACAATGGGCGAAACCGCAAGGTAGAGGTAATCCCATCAAACGGTCTCTCAGTTCGGATTGAGGTCTGAAACTCGACCTCATGAAGCCGGAATCGCTAGTAATCGCCAATCAGCCATGTGGCGATGAATATGTTTCTGAAGCTTGTACTCACCGCCCGTCACATTAAGGGAGCCGGCAGTAGCCGAAGTCCCCGCTTAGCGGGGCCTAAGCTAAGGTCGGTAACAAGAATGAAGTCGTAACAAGGCATGGGTAGCGGAAGCTGTCCATGGATCACTACTTATTTTAAATTAGATTTTGGATATTAGATTTTAGATGTTATTTTAATGTCTGAAGTTTTCTGAAATCTGATTAGTGTCGATTGGAATTGAAGAGCGAGAATTCTCTCTTTAATTCTGAGGTGTTGATCGAGAACCTAAAATTTCGATCCGGGACAACTCTAAGAAACTGAATTTGGATAGAAGGTCTTTACAGGCCTTTTATTTTTTGCTAAAATCCTAAAATAAGGGCGTGTAGCTCAGCTGGTTAGAGCGTCTCACTGATAATGAGGAGGTCCGAGGTTCGAGTCCTCGCACGCCCACATTTGGGCCCGTAGCTCAGCTGGAAGAGCATCGCATTTGCAATGCGGAGGTCAGCGGTCCGAATCCGCTCGGGTCCACAAAAAGTTTTCCACAGGACAGGGTTTTTTTGATGTGTTACAATAACACAATAATCAAAGGTCGATTAGGATATAAATTCAAATAAAAGTAAAATAATATGATAATAACAGGTTGGCTTGACACAACTATTATTGCCCTGAAAAACCTTTGGCAGGGATTTATTGATTTTATCCCAAATCTTATCGGAGCAATTATTGTTTTTCTGATTGGTTGGCTTATTTCTATTGCGGTCGGAAGACTAATAGCTGAAATTTTAAAGAGAATAAAGTTTAATCGAATTTTCGAAAGAGGAGGCTGGAAAACAGCTTTAGAAAAGGCAGAGATTAAAGTAGATGCTTCAGCTTTTATCGGAGCTATTATTAAATGGGTTTTATTGATTGTTTTCTTGGCAGCTGCAGTAGAAATTTTAGGATTTAACCAATTAACTATTTTCTTAACACAGAAAGTACTGCCTTTCCTGCCAAATGTGGTTGTTGCTGCCTTTATTTTCGTGGTAGCGGTAATTATCGCTGATATTTTAGAGAAAGTAGTTCGAGCAACGGTAGAGGGAGCGAAAATAGGCTATGGACAATTGGTCGGAGCAATTGTAAGATGGTCAATTTGGGTTTTCGCAATTTTGATCATTTTGTCTCAACTTGGGATTGGAGAGACCTTTATGGCGGATTTATTCCGAGGAATTGTAGTAATGATTGTTCTGGCAATTGGTCTTGCTTTTGGCTTGGGAGGAAAAGATGTGGCAACTGAAATTCTTCAAGGTTTAAGAGATAAACTTAGAAGGTAATATTTTAAATTATTTCTGGAAGAGAAAGGCTATTTTAGCTGGAGTTTTATGTTTTAAGAAAGCCCCTCTTGACAGGGGCTTTTGATTTGCTACAATTAAAAAAGATATGAAGAATATAAAGACAATTATGGGTAAAAATAAAGGAAGCGGTTAGATTCTGGATTTTTGAATACACTTTGATAAATCCGCTTCCAAAGCGGTTTTTGTTTTAACGGAGAGTTCTTTGAAAATTAAATATCAGTTACGATTATTAATTGTTAGCCAACTCATCATTACCCGCCCATGGCGGATGTGAGGGTGAGTTAAAGGTAAAAATTGTATTTTAAGGGCAGATGGTGGATGCCTTGGGATATCGAGGCGATGAAGGACGTGGCGTGACTGCGATAAGCCTCGGGGAGGTGTTTAGCAACCTTTGATCCGGGGATTTCCGAATGGGGAAACCTGATTTTGCGATAAGCAAAATCGGCCCGGTCGAATGACTGGGCAGCTAAACCCGCTGAAGTGAAACATCTCAGTAAGCGGAGGAAAAGAGAAAAACTTTTTATTCCCTTAGTAGCGGCGAGCGAACAGGGAAGAGCCCAAAATCGTTCATGCTTTACGCACGAGCGGTGGTTGTAAGGAGGTAGTGTCGGGAGTATTCCTGGTGCATAGGAATGCTTACCGAGGGAGAATATTTAGATAAAGTTTGGTTAAGAGAAGCACCCTGGAAAGGGGCACCATAGAGGGTAATAGTCCCGTATTTGAAAATCACTTTATGCTCCTTGCTATCTTACTTGAGTACCACGGGAAATGAGAATCCTGTGGGAAGCAGGCCAAACTAATTGGCCAAGGCTAAATACTTTGATATCCCCAATAGTGAACTAGTACCGTGAGGGAAAGGTGAAAAGCAGCCCGGTGAGGGCGGTGAAATAGAACCTGAAACCATCTTGTCCACAAGGAGTCAGAGCCCCGATTTTATCGTGGGTAATGGCGTGCCTATTGAAGAATGAGCCAACGAGTCCGAGCACTTTCTTTGTCTAAGCGGTTCCGCCGCGAAGGCTCAGGGAAACCAAGTGTTAAAAGCGCGTTTCAGAAAGTACTCGGGACCCGAAGCCAAGCGAGCTTGCCATAGCCAGGGTGAACCCCGCTGAAAAGCAGGGGGAGGCCCGAACCCGTGAGCCGTGCAATACTCTGGGATGAGCTGTGGTAAGGAGTGAAAAGCTAATCGAGCTTGGTAATAGCTGGTTCTCCCCGAAATAGCTTTAGGGCTAGCGTCGATTTGTAGAGATTGGAGGTAGAGCACTGGATGGGGTTTCGTGGGTTTTACCTAGATTCTCCAACCAAACTCCGAATACCAATCTTTGAATGTCGGCAGTTAGACTGTGGGGGCTAAGCTCCATAGTCAAAAGGGAAACAGCCCAAATCTTCATCTAAGGTCCCTAAACCGAGCTAAGTGTTTTAAAGGAAGTAAAATTCCTCTGATAGCTAGGAGGTTAGCTCAGAAGCAGCTATCCTTTAAAAAGTGCGTAACAGCTTACTAGCTAAGGAGTTTTGCGCCGAAAATTTACGGGGCTTAAGCTTGGTACCGAAGATAAGACCAAGCACATAACTTGTTATGTGTTTGGGGTAGGGGAGCGTCTTTAGTGCTGTGAAGTCAAACTGTAAAGTTTGGTGGAGCGCTAAGGAGTGAGAATGTTGGCATAAGTAACCGCAATGCGGGTGAAAGCCCCGCACACCGAAAGCCTAAGGTTTCCTTGGCAATGGCAATCATCCAAGGGTTAGGCGGGCCTAATCCCTCGACCGAAAGGTCTCGGGAGATGGACAGCCGGTTAATATTCCGGCCCCCCTTTACCTTTTTCAATAAGGTGACGGAATCTAGTAGATGAAGCGAGTTATTGGATTCTCGTCGTCAATCTAAGAATTTTCAAGGATTGACGGGAAGCTCGTCTTCGGGCGAGTGAACTCCATTGAGCAGATTTCCCAGAAAAACCTTAAAGAAATTTAAAAAGATGAAGGGCCCGTACCGTAAACCGACACAGGTAGGCGGGTGTAAGAGCACCAAGGTGAACGAGTGAAAGCTCCTGAAGGAACTCGGCAAAAAAGCGTCCGTAAGTTCGCAATATGGACTGCCCCGCCCTAGGCGGGGCCGCAGCGAAAGAACCCTGGCGACTGTTTATCAAAAACACAAATCCCTGCTTAACTCGTAAGAGGATGTATAGGGGTTGAGGCCTGACCAGTGCTGGAACGTTAACCTCGCCAGTCCGCGCTTCGGTGTGGGCTGAGTGAGCGAAGCGCCAGTGAACGTCGGCGGTAAGAAAGTTGCCGCTCTTAGAAAATAATTTCTAAGAAAAAACTTGGCTATATGCTGGGAACACCGGGTATATTGAACTACTCGCCGTTAATTTGTATAATAAATTAATGACAGTGAAAATGTTCAATTGCGGTCAATCAGCAGGAAAGACTTTTAGTAAGAGCACAAGATATTATTTAAGTGGATTTGCTGATGGAGAAGGAAGTTTTAATGTCTCAATAATAAATAGATGGGATGATTATAAATACGGATGGAAAGTCAGTTTATCGTTTAATATATCTCAAAAAGATGATACTGTTCCTAAAATATTTAAGAATGTCTTAAATTGTGGGACAATTCGTTATCGAAAAGATGGGATATGTTATTTCGAAGTAAGAAGACTAAAAGATCTTACAGAAATTATAATTCCTTTTTTCAAAAATTATTCTTTTTTATCAAAAAATAAGAAAAAAGTTTTTGAAATTTTCTGTAAAATTGTTAAGATAATTAATCAAAAGAGACATTTAGAAAGAGATGGCATGAAAGAAATCTTAAAATTAAGAGATTTAATTGTTGTAGGTCGAAAAAGAAAATATTCCAAAAAGCAAATTCTTAACTCTTACTAAAAGAATCCTCAGAGGCCATACGCCAAGCCCCTTCATTTTTAGCTAAAAGTGAAGGGTGAAGATATGGTCCATACTTTATAGCGATATAAGGAGACAGATGAACTATAACCGTCCAAAGGTAGCGTAGTCTCTTGCCGTGTAAGTTACGGCCCGCATGAAAGGCTTCACGACTAGGGAACTGTCTCCAGGAGCAGCTCGGTGAAAATGCAATACCGGTAAAGATGCCGGTTACCTGCGGCTAGACGGAAAGACCCCGGGAGCTTTACTGTAGTTAGATATTGAGTTTTGGTTTTGGATGCGTAGCGTAGAAGGGAGACTTTGAAGCTCTGCTTTCGGGCAGAGTAGAGTCGTCAATGAAACACCTTTCTTTCAAAATCTTAATTCTAACCCCGCTCAGCGGGATACAGTTTCTAACGGACAGTTTAAGTGGGGCACTTGCCTCCTAAAAGGTAATGGAGGCGTTTAAAGGTCGGCTAGCTCCGGATGGAAATCGGAGTGATCGGGCAAAGCCAAAAGCCGGCTTTACTGCAAGGTGGATATACCGCGCAGTTGGGAAACCAGAACTTAGTGAACCGACGGATTTTTATAGAAAATCCGAAGATCATCAGCCAAAAGTTACCCCGGGGATAACAGCTTAGTAGGGCCCGCGAGTCCATATCAACGGCCCTGTTCGAGACCTCGATGTCGGCTCAACGCATCCTGGGGGTGGAACCGCTCCCAAGGGTTTGGCTGTTCGCCAATTAAAGCGTTACGCGAGCTGGGTTCAGACCGTCGTGAGACAGGTTGGTCCCTATCTACCGCAGGCGTCGAATCTTGAGTGGATTTGGTCCTAGTACGAGAGGACCGGACTGAACTGACCTCTGGTCTACCAGCTGTTCTGCCAAGAGCATCGCTGGGTAGCTATGTCGGGAAGGGATAAGCGCTGAAAGCATCTAAGCGCGAAGCCCACCACAAGATTAGGATTCATAGATTCCTCGAAGATGACGAGGTTGATAGGCTGCAAGTATAAGGGCAGTAATGCCTTGAGCTGAGCAGTACTAATAAATCATATTTAATTTTTACCTTCAGATTGGCTAACAATTAATAATCGTAACTATTTAGCATTGTGGCTACTATAAGGGGGCTATACTAGGAGTGCTCCACCTGTTCCCATTTCGAACACAGAAGTGAAATCTCCCAAGGCCGATGATAGTCCTTTTGGGCGAAAGTAGGTAGCTCTCTTATAGTGGTCATAATATTAAGCTCTTTCTGTATCTATAACGCAACTTAAGCAAAGATTCTTGTTTTTGTCGGGAGGGGTAGAATGGATTCTACCCCTTTTATTTTGGGTTGGTTTGGGGTAAAATGGAACATAATATGAAATTCTCTCTTAAGAAAAACAAGGTTTTGATGGCGGTTGTTGTGGTAGTTTTGCTTGTTTTTTTATTGAATTTTTTTCAGAGAGATGTGAGAAGTTTTTTTTATGATATTTCTGCGCCAATTCAGAAAGTTCTTTGGAAAGCAGGGGAGAGAACATCTGATTTTTTGGAAGGCATTGTGCGAGTAAAAATATTAAAACAAGAATTAGATGAACTTAGACTTGAAAATCAAGAATTAATTTCTCAGATTATTACTTTGCAAAAGTTAAAAAAAGAAAATGAAACTTTAAGACAAGCATTAGAAATCGGGCTTCAAAAAGAGTTTAAATTGGCTTTAACTCAAATTATTAGCAAAGATATTTCCCAAGATTTTATTTTAATTGATAAGGGGTCTGAAGATGGTATTTCAAAAAATATGCCAGTAATTACTCAACAAAAAGTTCTAGTAGGAAAAATCGGTGAAATTTATAAAAATTTCTCAAAAGTGATACTTATTTCAAACGAAGAAAGCTCTTTTAATGGTAAAATCCAAAAAGAGGAAAAAGATATTTCTGGAGTTGTAAAAGGGCAGGAGGATTTTAGAATTTTATTTGACCTTATCCCTCGTGAAGAGAATCTCTCTCAAGGAGATATTGTTGTAACCAGCGCTCTCGGAGGAATTTTTCCAAAAGGACTTTTGGTTGGTAAAATCAAAGGAATCAAAAAAAGCGATGTTGAGCCTTTTCAACAAGCAGAAATTGAACCATTTTTTGATATCTCACAAACAGAAACCCTTTTTATTATTTTAGAATTTTAATGTTTAAGAAAATTTTAATTTCAATAATTGTTTTCTATTTTTTAGTTTTAATCCAGACCAGTTTTTTGGTTCATTTTAATATATTAGGGATTGTCCCAAATCTTGTTTTAATTTCAGTGGTTCTTTGGAATCTTTTTGAAAAATCAAAAAATTATTTTGGTTTATATGCTGCTTTCATCGGAGGACTCTTTTTAGATATATTCTCTAATCGTTTTATTGGTTTTTATATTTTAATCTCATTTGCCTTGGCGATTTTCCTAAAATTAGTTTTCAAAAGATATGTTCGGATTCCATTTATTGAAAAAAGTTAAAAACAAAAAGGACATTGAACCACAAGAAGTGTTCCTGGATTCTCTTGCCCAGAAGAAAGAAGCAGAGCTTGGCATTTCAGAAAAAAAATTTGAAGTTCCTCTTTCAAAAAAAATCCTTAAAGGGTTTTTAATTTTTGCTGTAGTTCTACTTTTTATTCTTTTCGTTAAAACTTTTCAATTTCAGGTCTTGGAGAATAAAAAATTTTCAGCTTTGGCTAATGAAAATAAATTCATAATTCATTCAATTAGAGCAGCTCGGGGAGTAATTTACGACAGCAAAGGTGAGCAGTTAGTTTTCAATAAACCAAGTTTTGATTTAATCTTAGATAAAAGAAAACTTCCTTCTTCAGATTTTGAAAAAATAAAGGTTTTAAAAGAGGTCTCTGAAATTGTTGAGGAAAATCTTGAGGATTTGGAAAAGAAAATTAATGAAGAACAAAACCGAGAAGTTCTAATTTCAAAAGACCTTGACCACCAAACCTTGATTTTACTTGAGACAAAGATTGCTGAACTTTCTGGTTTTCGAATTGAGCGAAATTCAATTAGGTATTATATAGAAGATTTAAGTTTTGCCCATTTGATTGGTTATACCGGGAAAATAAGCGCAAAAGAATTAGAGAAAAACCCTGGGATTTATTCAGTTTTTGACTATGTTGGCAGAGACGGTCTTGAAAAGTCATATGAAGAGACTCTGAGAAAAAATCCAGGGAAGACCAGAATTGAGAGAGATGTTTACGGGAACTTATTATCAAAAGAAATAATTTCTTTGCCAGAATCTGGAAAGAGCTTAATTTTATGGTTAGATTCTGAATTAGAGAAAAAAATTGAAGAAGAGCTAAAAAGAATTCTTAAAGATATTGGAGCTGAAAAAGCAGTGGGAGTGGCTTTGAATCCAAAAACCGGAGGAGTATTAGCTTTAGTCAGCATTCCCAGTTATAATAATAATTTGTTCAGCAAAGGAGCTGACCAGGAAGCTCTTTCGAATCTTCTGGCAGACCCCCGAGAACCTCTTTTTAACCTTGCAGTTTCAGGTTTATATCCGACAGGTTCCACTATCAAGCCCCTGGTTGCTTCAGCTGCCTTAGAAGAGGAAATAATATCGCCTTCAAAAAAAATAAACTGTAAGGGAGGAATTGCTATTCCTCATAGATATGAGCCAGAAGTTACTACAGTAAAACAAGACTGGAGAATACACGGGTGGACTGATATGAGAAAAGCAATTGCTGAATCTTGTAATGTCTATTTTTACACAGTTGGGGGAGGCTATAAAGACCAGGAAGGATTAGGTCCTTCAAGAATTAAAAAATATCTTGAGCTTTTTGGCTGGGGGGATAAAACCGAAATTGACCTTTCTGGAGAAGTTAAAGGATTAATTCCTTTTCCTGAGTGGAAAAAAGAGGTTAAAAAAGAGCCTTGGTGGGATGGTGATACTTATAATCTTTCTATCGGTCAAGGTGACATTAAAGTTACTCCACTTCAGGTAGCTAATGCTTTTGCAGCTATAGCTAATGGGGGGACACTTTATAAGCCCAAAGTTGTTAAGGAGATTGTGGATAGCGAGAAAAATCTAATTGAAGAAATTAAATCCGAGATTTTAAAAGAGGATTTCATTAATCCAGAAAACCTTGAGATTGTTAGACAAGGAATGAGAAGAGCAGTAACCGGAGAAAACAGCCCTTATGCCTCATCTGTTTTATTAAATTCTTTACCAGTTTCAGCAGCTGCCAAAACTGGAACTGCCCAAACCCCAAGACCTAGCTATTACCACAACTGGATAACTGTTTTCGCCCCCTACGATGACCCACAAATCGTGCTAACAATTATGGTTGAAAACGTTAAAGACGTTCAGGCAGTTGCTTTACCAGTTGCAAAAGAAATATTGAAATGGTATTTCAGTAAATAATGTGCTATAATTGCAAGTGAAGAAAAAGAAGAAAAATTTATTTTTCTTCTTTGACTGAACACACAATTATGTAGAGCATCTACAATACTTAAAATATGGCAATTGTCAACAACCCAGGTGACAAATTTAAATTTATTAAACCAGGGGAAGTTCGAACAAGATTTGCCCCTTCCCCAACTGGTTTTCTTCACATTGGCAGTGCCAGAACTGCCCTTTTTAATTATCTTTTTGCTAAAAAAAATCAAGGGAGTTTTATCTTAAGAATTGAGGATACTAATGTTGAAAGGTCTGACCCTAAATTTGAAAAAGATATCATTGAAAATTTAAAGTGGCTGGGAATTGACTGGGATGAAGGACCTTATAGACAAAGCGAGAGAGGAAATATTTACGCAAAGTATTTAGAGAAATTGTTAAAAGAGGAGAAGGCCTATTATTGTTTTTGTTCAGAAGAAGAATTAGAAGCGAAAAGGCAGGAACAAATGAGTAGGGGATTGCCTCCTCGTTATAATGGAAAATGTTCCAAACTTTCCTCAGAAGAAGTTAAAAAGAAATTAGCCGAAGGACAGCAATCTGTCGTTAGATTTAAAATCTCGGTAAAAAAAGTGTCATTTAATGATATGATTCGGGGAAAAGTAGAATTTGACGCTAGTTTAATAGGCGACATATCAATTGCCAAAGATTTAACTACTCCTTTGTATAATTTTGCTGTGGTAGTAGATGATTTTGAAATGAAAATCAGCCATGTAATTAGAGGGGAAGACCTTTTGCCCAACACTCCAAAACAGATTCTTTTACAGGAAGCTCTTGGCTTTCCCCAACCAGAATTTGGGCATTTACCTTTAATTTTAGGCCCGGATAAAAGCAAATTAAGCAAACGGCATAAAGCAGTATCTATGGGAGAATATAGAAAAGAAGGTTATTTGCCTGAAACCTTGATTAATTTTTTAGCTTTCTTAGGTTGGAATCCAGGAACTGAAAGGGAAATTTTTTCAATGGCTTCCTTAATTAAAGAATTTTCAATTACCAGAGTTCAAAAAGGAGGAGCAGTTTTCAATATTAAAAGATTAGATTTTCTAAACGGCTTTTACATCCGCCAAAAATCTCCAGAAAAATTAACAGAATCATGTATCCCTTATTTAATCCAGGAAGGATTAATAGAGCCAGTTTTTAAGTCAGAACAGTATCCGCCTGCTTATGGCGGAATAAGTATTACCCAGGCCTATAAAATTATTGAGACAAAGGAAGAAATAAATTTTGATTACCTTAAAAAAATTGTTGCTATTTATCAGGAGAGATTAAAAAAACTTTCAGAAATCACTGAATTAACTGATTTCTTTTTTAAGGATAAATTAGATTATGATAAAAAGCTTCTTAAATGGAAAGATATGAGCGATGAAGAAATTAAGGACGTTCTTGACAAATTAGTAAATATATTGTCTGAAATAAAAGAGCGGGATTGGGACAAAAAAACTTTAGAAAATGTTTTAATGCTTGAAGCAGAAAAAGTAGGGGATAGAGGAAAGGTTTTATGGCCCTTAAGAGTGGCTCTAACTGGTAAAGAGACCTCAGCCGGTCCTTTTGAAATCGCCGAAATCTTAGGAAAAGAAAAAACCCTAAAACGTCTAAAAAAGGCAAAGGAATTATTATAACAAACTATATTGATATAATTATGAAATATTTATTTACTTTTTCAATAATCTCTTTTTTACTATTTACTGCCATTCCTTATTCTTCAGCCCAGGAAATTGCTCCAAAAGCGCCAGAGACCTTTGAAGAAGCAAAAACATTAGGGGAGAGGATTTTAATCGGTTTTCCTCAAGCATTAAAAAAACCTTGGCAAGAAGCTTTGGTAGTATGGGGAAGAATGTTGGGTTGGTTTAGAAGTTTCTTGCGATCTTACATTTTTTCTTGGCTTCGAATTATTTGGCAAAAAATTTATTCTCTTTTAGGAAGAGAGGTCGAAAGAAGAAAACCAGAAATTCAGGAAGAATTTGAAAAAGAAAAACAAGAAATGAAACAAGAAATACCAAAAGTTGGCAAATCCCTCTGGCAACGCTTTAAAGATTTAATTAAGTAAACTTGGCCTATAAGATACTGCAATTTATTATAAAAAACAGGGCTCTTCATGAGTCCTTTTTTATTGTGATTTTTCCACTTGACAGGGGTTAGGGAAGAGCGTTAGTATGAACATAGGGAATGTCGGACAATAATGGTAAAGCGCCAATTAAGAGGGCTCCCCTAGAATAAGTCAAAAATATGGAAAAATCAAATATACCTATAATTAAGCATATTCCTGATTTTTTAGATTATTGTGAAGTGGAAGAAGGCTTATCAGATAATACTCAAAAGAATTACCAGATGTATTTAAATAAATTTAGTTTTTGGTTAAAGAAAAACCATAAAGAAAATATAAAACCTCATCAATTAAGTTCAGATGACATCTGGAAATACCGGCTTTTTTTATCACGCAATATAAACCCTAAAACAGGTAAATCTTTAAAGAAAACTACCCAGAACTACTATTTAATCGCTCTGAGAGCCCTTCTAAGCTATTTTTCAGCCAGAGACGTGGCTTCACTCCCATCGGATAAGATAAGGCTTCCAAAAGACGCTAGAAAGGAAGAAAATATAAAGTTTCTTAATTTAGAACAAATTGAGAAACTTCTACTAGCACCTGACACTAAAAAAACTATTGGCTTGCGGGATAGAACTATTCTAGAGGCATTATTTTCTACTGGGCTTAGAATAGCTGAATTAGTGGCCTTGAATTGTGAGCAGTTTATAAACATAAAGGATAAGAAAGATTATGAGCTTAGTATAATTGGCAAAGGGGGTTATCCTAGAACTGTTTATTTCTCAGAAAGGGCTTTATCTTGGCTTAAGAAATATTTGGAAACTCGCAAGGACAAAGAAAAAGCTCTATTTATTCATTATAGAGCTAGAAAAGATGCAGAAGCTCGCCTAACACCTCGTTCTGTGGAAAGAATTGCTAAAAAGTATGCAATCTTAGCTGGCATTCCAATATTCACCACACCTCATACCCTTAGGCATAGTATGGCAACCGATCTTCTATCCCAGGGAGTTGATCTTAGAACCATTCAGGAATTTCTTGGCCATAGAAGTATTACTAGTACCCAGATTTATACCCATATTACTAATAAACGATTACGCGATATTCATCGTAAATTCCATGGTGGGAAAAACTTGAAAGAATAAAAAACCTGAGCAGCAAATCCCAGGTTTTTTTAGGAGATTTTTTGTTTTCCGGAAGATGTATTAGCCAGCAGCAATGGCAGTTTCTTTCTGTTTTTCGGCCCGAGTTTGGGCCTCTATTAAGTCCATTAGCTGGATATAGACAGGCATTTGTTCTTTGACCTGTCTGACGAATGCATCTCTTGCAGCTTGTACGTTTTGCATTCCCCCGAAATAGATTTTGTTTTCTGCTGCATTCTTGGATCGGTAACTGCGAGTAAGTTTCTCCAGAAAAGCTTTCCTTCGTGTATATATTGTTTCCTCTAAGACATAAAGTAATTCATAAATATCTTCCCAAATGTCTGCCATTCTCAGGTCAGGATCATCGCGCACTAGTTCACAGAATTCAACCAATTCAACCAACTGGCGATATTCTGAACACTGCGCTATTTCGGCTATAATATCTTTGACTTTCATTTTATACTCTCCTTTCGGCATAATATCATTTTTTACTTCATCCCCTCCCAAATTTAATTGTACTATTAATAGTATATATCAATTATCTAAATTTGTCAAGCAACGTGATTTCATAAAAACGTCGCACAATAAAAAAGCTCAATAGATTTTTGTACTGAGCTTTTTAATTTTTCGTTGCCCGTTCTATCACCTCGTCTATCGCTAATTCTATGACTTTGGTTCTTAATCCTTCTTTCCTGGTAATATTCCGAATCTGTTCTTTTAAATTTTCGTTCTCTGTTATAAATCTTCCTATTCCCTCTGGGGTTAATTCTTTTATCTCCCCTTCTCTTCGTGAATCTTCCAGGTCTTCTCGAATTTGATTAATTCTATCTATCAAAAGATGTGCTTCATAGTTATATTTAGAGCCGGCAATTACCCTTTTGCTTCTTAAAATCTCATAAAGTTTATCAAAATCCAGTGCCTTCATTTTTGTCTCCTTTTAAAAACTTAAAGAACGTTAATATTTAAATATTATCACATTTTGCTGGTTCGTCAAAAAAAAAGACCCAAGAAAACTCGGGTCTTTGTTTTTTTTAAAAAGAATTTAAATAGCTTCCATTGTTGAAGGGGGCTTGGGAGTTATGTTGTAAGTAATGCTCACAACCTCAGGAATTTCGTTTATTATCCTGTTAACTAAATTTTCAAGAGCCCTATCAGGGACTTTCGTTGGTCCAGCTACTGTGGCATCAATACTATTCCAACATCTGATTTCAATTTGTAGCCCGAACTCTCTTTTTCCGTCTCGGATACCGGTAACTCTGTCTTGATGCAAAATTGCCATATATTGAAAGGCACCAGTCAGCGCTAATTCTTGTTCAGTAATCGCAGTTGCCTTCCTTACGATTTTTATCTTTTCAAGGGTTACTTCTCCGATTACTCTGGTAGCTAAACCCGGTCCTGGGAACGGCATTTTGTTATACACTGATTCAGGCAATCCCAAAGATTCGGCTACTATTCTCACTCCGTCTTTCCGAAGTTGCCGTAAGGGCTCTATAATTTGGTAGCCAAAAGCTTCCTTAGGATCAATACCTAATTGCTCAAAGATATTGTGCTGTCTCTTTATTCCAGCAACTGTCTCTTCAATATCAGTAAAAATAGTCCCCTGTAAGAGACACTTTGCCCCGCTTTCTTTGACAAGCTCCCCAAAAACATCTTTATAGAATGTTCGACGAACTGCCTCTCTTTTTTCTTCAGGGTCTGTTATCCCTTTTAGGGCCTGAAAGAATTTTTCGTGAGCGTCAACGACTACTACCTTAACCCCTAATTTTCCAAACAATGAAACAACCTCTTGCGGCTCATTTTCTCTCATCAATCCATTGTCAATAAAACATGTTCTGAGCTTATCCCCCAGGGCCCTGTGACCCAACATCGTTACAGTTGAAGAATCCACACCACCAGACAAAGCATTGATAGCCATTTCATCTCCAACGCCTGAAGAAATTTCTTTCTCTTTCTCAGCGATAAATTTCTCAGGATCTAAATCTGTTGTTTTTAATTCTTTAATCTCCATTATTTTGCTCCTTTCTTTTATTTTCTTTTTAAGTTTTTCTCCACTGTTTAACTATTATGAAAATAACAATACACAACAGAACCGGAATCCAAATAGGAGTTTCTTTCCGGATAGCGGTTACAATAGAAATTACAGCGGCAACACTGCTCAATCCTATTATCAGACACCAGTAGTATTTACTAAAAGAGGCCGATGACCATTCCCTTTTTATTGTCCAATATATTGCGTGCCCAACCATTAATAAAAATACTATACCTGCTGTTACGATTCCTGCAATCTTTAACATTTTTCTTCTCCTCTCATCAAAATTTACAAAGAGCTATAACTGTTACAAAGAACTATAACTGAATGTTAGCATATTTTGCGGATTTGTCAAAAGATTAAAGCCAATTAAAAAAACGCCGAGAAGGCGTTTTTTTAATCTTCTTCTTCGTCATACTCAAGTTCTTCTTTATCTTCTTCCTCTACCCCAACTGTTTTGGCTTCTTCATCCTCTTCATCCCACCCATCTATTTCATTTAATTCATTATATTCATTTGAATAAAGAAGGTTTGGTATTTTCTGCGACATTTTATTGCATACGAATAGCGCACTACGAATGCCTGACCGCAATCGCCTGGAGCGGTAGCGACTGGCAGGCGGGCGCCCATCCGAATTTATATTAATAAAAAGAAAATAACAACCTTTTTTAAATATTGTAAATATGATATATCAACCAAAACTGTTGTCAAGGGGATTTATTAACACCCCAAGAAAAACAAAGAATCCGAACGGAGTTCGGATTCTTCTGTCACACAATATTTTAATTTAAGAATATATATTCATACCTTAGCGAATCAAGGTTCTCGCCGAAGGCGAGGTTCTTATCTTCCGAATCTTCTTTGGCGGCGACTATAATCTAAAAGGGCTTCGTCTAAATCTTTCTCGGTGAATTCGGGCCAGTGTTTTTTGGTGAAATAAAGTTCAGAATAAATAGATTGCCAGGTTAAAAAATTAGATAGTCGTTGTGCTCCACCGGTTCGAATAATTAAATCTGGCTCAGGCAAATCTGCTGTCCAGAGGTTTTTATCGATTAAATCTTCGGTAATTTTACTGGCAAGAACTTTCTTTTCTATAATGTTTTTAACAGCTTGAACAATTTCTGGTCTCCCCCCATAAGAAATAGCTAAATTCAAAATCCCCTCTTTGTTGTTTTGAGTTAATCCTTCTGCTTTTTTTATTCTCTGTTGAAGGAATCGAGGCAACCTTTCTTTCTGGCCAATTACTTGTAATTTTATCTTTTTTTGATGCAACTCTTTTACATTCTTTCTATTCAAAGCTTCGCCGAGAAGTTTCATTAAATAACTTATTTCTTTTTTAGACCTATTCCAATTTTCAGTAGAAAAAGTATAAAGAGTTAAAATTTTTACCCCTCGCTTTCTGCACCACTCCCCTATCTTATTGACCCTATCTAATCCTCTGCGGTGACCTTCAAAAGAAGGTAGGCCTCTTTTTTTGGCCCACCTCCGGTTTCCGTCAATAATGATTCCTAAATGAGTAGGTATTTTAAATATTTGTTTTTTCATTAATAAATATTGACATTGTTTATTATTTTTTATTATTATAAAATAGAACTAGATCGTTTTCAAGCTAAAACTTCGTAAATGTCTTCACACTACGCATTTACGCGTAGAAAGGAAGGGAATTCTACTAGAAGTCCTCTCGCCATTTCCTCCAAAAACTTCTCCTGCAAAGAGCGAAAACTTCTACCCTTCCTTTTTTTATGCATACGAATATTTACAATAGAAAGTCAGATTCCATTCTGGCTTTTTTTGGAAGAAGCCAAGGAGTTCTGTATCCCAAAAAATAAACTAATTTAACTGCTGTTTTAGAAAAAATGATTTTGGGGATAAAGAATCTTCTCATTGCTCTTTTGTATTTTAGAAAATCAGGAAAAGTTTTTAAAAGAATTTCAGCTCCAGTCAGCCCCCAAATCACTCCCCCACCTGACCAAGGTTTAGTTAAACCAGTAGCGTCTCCACAAAGAGTTATTAAAAGACTTGATGGCATTATAAGACCCTGAGGAACTATTTTTGATTTCGCTCTTTCAAGAATAATATTTTTTTTCTTCAAAAATTCATCAAAAATTAGCTTAGCTTCTTTTGGTTTGGCAAGAATTCCGTATTCTATCTCTTTACCTCTGGGAATTTTCCAAATAAAACCATTTTTGCAAGGCCAGGTTTCTACATAATTTATAGAATAAGGTCTTCTTATAAACCCCAATATTCCTAATCGATATGTAGGCTCCGGAAGATTCAAACTTTTCCTCATAAAGGAATTAGCTCCATCGCAGCCAATTATTTTATCAAATCCTTCAGGCAAGGAAGAAACATTATGATCTAAAATAATTTTAGCTCCTGATTTTTGAGCTAAATCAGCTACTAATTTATCTAATTCAAAATGGCTTATTACAAAAAAATTTTTAGAAAATTCTACTTTTACCGTTTTTTTAGAAAAATGCAGAATAACATGACTTATTCTGTTTTGTATCAGCTTATGACTCTCAGGTATAAATTCTAAAATTCTTTTAGAAAAAAGGCCTGAACAAACTTCATTTCCAACCTTTCCTTTTTTCTCAAAAACAGTAACATCATGCCCTTTTCCAGAAAGTTTCCAAGCTAAATAGAGACCCGAAATCCCTGCTCCAATAATTGCTACTTGCATATTTTAGAAATTAGAAATTAGAAATTTTTTATTATATATCCTGCGGCAAAAGATAGTAAAGAAACTAAAATAACAGTAATAAATAATATAATATCTGCCTGATAATGCTTGATAAGTTTGAGAAATTTTGCTAACATAAACAAATATGGCTAAGACAAAAGCAAAAGGAGCAACAAAATTAGGAAGAGATTCCAGACCAAAGTATCTTGGGGTTAAACTTTTTGAAGGACAAAAAGCTAAGGCGGGAATGATAATTGTTCGTCAACGGGGAACAAAGTTTTGCCCTGGAAAAAATGTCAGAAAAGGGGCTGATGACACCCTTTATGCGAAAAAAGCAGGAGTTGTTAAGTTTAAAACAAAACGAATCAGACGTTTTGATAGTTCTCAACGAACAGCCAAAGTTGTAAACGTGGAACAAAAAGAAACTTAACTCCTTTTTATGCTCGCTCTGACAAATTCTCTAAAAAGCGGATGAGGCCTTAAGGGTCTTGATTTAAATTCCGGGTGAAACTGACTGGCTACAAAAAAAGGATGATTTTTAACTTCAATAATCTCTACTAAATCTTTTTCAGGATTGATTCCTGCCATTATTAATCCATTTTCTTCCAAAACCTTTCTATAATCATTGTTTAGCTCATAGCGATGGCGATGACGTTCAGATATCATTTGGGTCTTGTAGGCCTTAAAGCTAATGGTATCTGGCGTTATTTTACAGTTATAAGCTCCTAATCTCATTGTTCCTCCATATTTTTTTTCTTTCAAAAGAGCTTTTTGTTCAGGCATAACGTCAATTACACTATCAACGCCCGTCCTCGTTGCGAATTCGGTTGAATTTGCTTTTTTTAAACCACAAACATTTCGAGCAAATTCAATTACTGATAATTGCATTCCTAAACAAAGTCCCAAAAAAGGGATTTTATTTTTTCTGCAGAATTCAATTGCTTTTATCTTGCCTTCTATTCCCCTATCTCCAAATCCACCGGGAACAATTATGCCATCGTATTTCTTTAATTCTTTCAGTTGGTTAGGATTTTTCTCGTATTCTCCTGCTGACAACCAGAAGATTTTGGGCCTTCTTTTAAAAAAATAAGCAGCATGCTTTACTGCTTCAATTACTGAGATATAAGAATCCATCAAAGTGAACCTACCCGTCTCAAAATATTTCCCAACTATACCAATCTTAACTGTTTTTGAGGCATTCTTTATTGTTTTGACCAACGCCTCCCAATCTTTCAGGTCTTTTTTTCTTCTCGGCGCCAATCCCAATTTTTTTAAAATTTGATTGCCTAAATTTTCTTTTTCAAAATTAAGAGGGACTTCATAGATTGTTTCAATGTCTGGAGCAGAGATAACATCTTGAGGAGCAACGTTACAGAAAATTGATATTTTTCTTTTTCTGATTTCATCCAAGGGAACTGTCGAACGGGCCAGAATTATATTTGGTTGAATACCGGCTGAATTTAAGGTTCTAACAGCATACTGGGTTGGTTTAGTTTTCATTTCGCCGATTTTCTCGGGAATGGGTAAATAACTAACCAAAATAAAAAGCACATCTTTAGAATGGCTTAGTTTGAGCATTCTGGCTGCTTCTAAAAAAAGCATGTTTTGATATTCCCCTACTGTCCCCCCGATTTCAATTAATATAAAATTAGCTTTAGTTTTTTCCCCCACTCGTTTAATTCTTGAAATTACTTCATTAGGAATATCAGGAACTACTTCTACGCATCTGCCGCCATACCCTAAATTCCTTTCCCGATTTATTACTGCCTGATAAACCCTGCCCGTAGTCATATAATTATCTGTATAGATGTCTTCGTCCAAAAATCTTTCGTAATTTCCTACATCTTGGTCGCACTCAATCCCATCATCGGTTACAAAAACCTCTCCATGCTCAATGGGATTCATAGTTCCGGCATCAACATTAATATAAGGGTCAATTTTAATCGCCGTTACTTTAAATCCTTTGCTTTTTAAAATTCTTCCAATTGAAGATACTGCTATCCCCTTTCCAATGCCAGACATTACGCCACCGGCAACAAAGATAAACTTAGCCATTATCGTTTTTCTTCTGTAATAATTACTCTTATCTCCGACTCTAAATTGTGTTCAAATTTAACTTTTATTGGAAATTCACCAAGCTCTCCAAGAGGTTCAGCCAAATCAATTTGGCTTTTTTTAACTTCAAATCCTAATTCTTTTAACTTTTCAGAAATTTTTTGGGTGGGTATTCTCTCAAATAATTGTCCGTCTTCACCAACTTTAATCGGGATTATTACCTCTACTCCATCAATCTCCGAAGCTAATTTTTGAATTTCCCTTAACTCTTCTCCAGCCCTCTTTTCCTCAATTTCTTTTTGTTCTTCTAACCATTTTAAAGCTTCTTTTGTTGCCATTTTAGCTAAACCCTTGGGAATTAAAAAATTCCTGGCATAGCCATCTTTAATGTCCTTGATTTCATATTTCTTTCCTATGTTTTCTACATCTTGAAGAAGAATTATTCGCATATTACTTTATTCTACTCTATTTCTCCAATTATCTCAAGAGCTTTCCCAAGTTGAGGATCCCGCTCCTCTTGATAGTCCTCTTCTGTCATCTCTACTTTAATATCTGGTTCTAAGCCTTTATTGGTAATAAGATTGCCCTTAGGTGTTAACCAGTTTGCTACTGTAATTTTTAAACTAGAGCCATCTCTTAGTTCTTCTAATTTC
Source organism: Patescibacteria group bacterium (assembly GCA_020148045.1). Taxonomy (NCBI): domain Bacteria; species Patescibacteria group bacterium. Next base: position 109,591 of record JAHCRG010000004.1, on the reverse strand, counting down.
TGGACCGAACCTTTTCCAAAAGAGGCTTCCCCGATTATTTTTATACCCCGATTATCCCGAAGAGCCGAAGCTAAAATCTCAGAGGCAGAAGCAGATCCCTGATTGATTAAAATCACCACTGGATAATCTGAAAACTTGGAATTGCCCTTAGCCTTGTAAACCTCTTGCTCTTTTTCGGTGCCAAAATCTTCAATAACCACAACTTGGCCCTTTTCTAAAAACCAGCCAGCAATATCTTGAGCTCTTTCCAAATAACCTCCGGGATTACTTCTCAAATCTAAAATTATCTTTTCAGCTGGGCTTTTTAAGATTTCAGCTGCCATTTCTCTAAAATCACGGTCAGATTTTCCAGAGAAATGATAGAGTTTAATATAGGCAATCTCTTCTTCCTCCCCGTCAGCTTCGCCTGCTGAGGCGAGTAACTCCCATTTCAAAGAAGGAACTTTAATAACTGCTCTTTTGATGATAATTTCCTCTGAGGTTTCCCATTCATCCCGAAAGATAGTTAAGGTTACCTCTGTTCCTTTTGGCCCCCGAATTAGAGTTACTGCTTCCTCAATAGTAATATCCATAGTTAAAGTATCATCTATTTTTATAATTCTATCACCTGGCCGAAGGCCGGCCTTTTGAGCTGGCGTTCCTTCCAAAGGAGCAATAACCTGAAGTTGCCCTTCTCTTATACCGATTTCCATGCCCACTCCCTCAAAACTGCCGCTTACATCCTCTAAAAATGTTTTAGTATCTTCAGGATTAAAAAAGACAGTATAAGGGTCTCCTAAAGATTTTACCATTCCAGAGATCGCTCCATAAATTAACTCTTGAATATTAATATCTTCCGGGTTAACATATTCTTCCTGAATTTTATGCCAGGCCTCCCAGAAAAGAGAAAAATCAAGGTCTTCTGGAGGGCAGATTGGACAAATAACTGTGTTCTTTCCAACCAAAAATCCGGCACCAAAAACAGCAAAAACAATTACAACCAAAAGAATTTTCTTAAATAATGACATATTATCTTTTTATATTTTTATATATGTAAGACCCTTAGGTCTTTTATAGCAAAAATTTGTTCCAAGCGCAACAAAAAAAAAGAGATTGGGGGAACCAATCTCTTTTTTTGTGGACTTCGTGAGATTCAGTTGGAACCAAATTATCCAAGAATTAAAGATGTTTCAAGGGTTAAAAGTAGCTATTTTACTTTCCTAATTATTCCATTATTAGCATCTACTTCCACTAAATCTCCGTCTTTAAAAGCTTTTGTAGCATTCTTTACACCTACTATACAGGGTATATGTAGTTCTCTAGAAACAATAGCGGCATGTGAAGTAATACCACCCTGTTCTGTTACTATTGCAGCTGATTTCTTCATGGCCACAATCATTTGCGGATTAGTAGAAAAAGAAACTAAAACATCTCCTTTTTTCACTTTGTGTAAATGTCCTTCTCCCATCACTATTCTAACGGTTCCTTTAGCTTTCCCAAGAAAAGCTGCATTACCCTTTAACTCTTTAATTCCTTCTAATCTTTTTTCTTCTCTTTCTAGTTTACTAATCTTCTCTTTTGCTTCATCACCAGTAAGGACAAACTCTTTATCTTTGTCTAAATAATAAACACAAAGATCTTTTCTTTGACTATATAGCTTTTCTACTTCCTCTTTCTTATACTCATATGGCAATATATATCTAAAGGCTATAAGAGGAACCTTCCATCTTTTTGCTAGTTCTTTTTGGATTAATTCACAAGCATAAAAGCCGTGAAAAAGAACTTCTTTGCGGTACTCTTTATAATATGTCTGATCTCTTACTATAAAGAATCTTTTTCTTATTAATTTATTTAACTTTAGTTCTTCTTCTACTTTTTCCTGATCTTTTTTTATCACATTTAACTCGTTCTTCTTTTTTTGATATATATCTTCTAGGTTCTTTTTTATTATCAATTCTTTTAGTTCTTTTCTAAAGTCTTCAGAAATTAAAGCAGGGCCAACATAACCAAAATTAATCCAACAGAAATTCCTTGTATGTTGATTAATTTCTTTTTTTATTTCAGGAGAATTTAGGCTTAAATTATTCTTTAATATCTTTACAGCTATTCTTAAAAAGTCTAAGCTTTCTTTTCTGAAATAAGAAGATCTAATAGGGTTTGATAATAATCTAGAAACTTGAACAGATGTTTGATCTATTTTCTTTTTCTTAACTTTCTTCTCAATTTCTTTCATTAATCCCTCCGTAGTATAATTATTAGACCCGTATTCTGTTAAGCTTAAAAGTTGACCCCACTTATCTATATAAAGCATTTCTTTATTAATTCTTTTAAAATATTTTATAAGTTGCTTTTCACTAATTTTTGAAAGGTTCTGTCTTTCAATTAATTCAGCTGTTTTAGTTATTTTCCTTCCATATTCATCTACTTTCCTAGTCATGTTGTTATAAAACTTATCTCTCAGAAATAAAATATAAGCCATCTTACCAAGTTTATGAAAAGCTTCTTGATTAACAAAATATTCTATTCCTTTTTCAGAAAAGATTAGTAATATAGGTTTCAAATTCTTACCAAAAATAGGCCTTATCAACGTACCCCAAGGCTTAGCAAATACATAGAAAGGAAATAAATTAGCCTGTCTTTCTTTATAAATAAATTCCCACTTCATATATTTATTCTACAAAAAAATTTGCCCTTATGGCAATAATGTATAACCTGTCTAGTATACTAACCTGTGGACCCAGCGAGATTCGAACTCGCGACCTCCTCGATGCCATCGAGGCGCGCTACCAACTGCGCCATGGGCCCGAAGGATGAAGAGTAGTATTTTTTTTCAATACAAATACTACTCTTCTTCATCTGCTAATTTCAAAAGATGAGCTGCAACTTGTTGAGTAATTTCTTCTTTACTTACTTTTTCAAACCTTACAATCTGTCCTATTTTTATAGTTATCTTTTTCCAAAATCTTGGAAATGGGAATTTATTTCTCTTTCCTTCAATCCAGATTGTATTTGGGAAAAATTCATCGCTCCCTTCTACCCAAATAAAAAGAACTGGAGCATCTGTTTTTCTAATCAATAAACCAATTCCTTCCTGCAGAATTGCAATTTGTTTATTGCCTGTTCTGCTATATAATTTTTCTCTTTTGAATGTCCTTCCTCCTTCTGGAAAAATAACAACAAGTCCTCCCGAATTAACAGTATTTTTTACCTTAATAAAAGTTTGCTTGGCTTTTTCTGAATTTTTTCTATCAACCCAAATTATTCGAGTGCTTGCCCATTGCCAATACCATTTTTTGTAATTTCTTACCTCAGCAATATTCCAAGGAGAAAGCTTAAACGGATGAGTTATATATTGGCCAAAAAATAAAGCTGAGACTAATAACGGTTCTAACAAAGAAGGATGATTAGAAACTACAATTAGTCCATGTTTAAATAATTCTAGGTTTCGGTGATATTTTGGAAAACGATCCCAGTTCAAAACTCTAATTACTCTAATTATTCTTAAAAAAAGTACCAATACTCCAAGAAGAGTACCTATTGTATATACTGCTAATACAATAAGAATTTTGTCTTTTCTGCTGTCTATCTTTTTCATTTCTATTCCTTTCAAAATTTCTTCAAAATTTCAAAGAGCAAAACTAACTATCTATTATATTACCCCATTTCCCAAAATTTTTCAATAGAAAAAATCCCGAGCAAAGCTCGGGATTTTTGGACGTCAAAGGTTTAGAAATGTTAAAACTTGTTTTCTTTATTAATAAAATTTTTTATCATCTTCTCACTTGGGAAAAACATAGGACGTGGTAAATTATCTAATTCAAACCATTGCCATTCAGTGATATCTGGCTCCATAACCCTAGCTTCCCCCTCAAAATCATCACAAACAAAACCAATCGTAACAAAGTGAGCATCTTCTACCACATCATTTGTTACGCTTATTAATTTCAGCTTCCCCTTATTTATTTTTATGCCTGTTTCCTCATATGTTTCTCTCCACGCACAATTCAGTATATCTTCTCTGAAATCAAGCTTTCCTCCTGGCAATGTCCAGGTTCCCTCTCCATGAAGCAAACTATCAGCCTTTTCAGGATCCTCGTTTCTCTTCCCAAGCAAAACCTTATTGTCTTTAAGAATTATCACGCCAGTCCCGGCTGTTGGCTTTTTATTTATATTATTCATATTTTATTCTTAACAGTGATTATATATTATTTTTAATTTCTTCTTTAATCTGATTAAGAGTTTCCTGAGAAACATGTTCGCGTTTTTGAATTAAAGGATCTGGATGAAAATTATCTATCCATTCTATACCAGCAAAGTTTCGAGGTTTTCTATAACGAGGGATAATGTGAAAATGAGTATGTTTATCAAAAAACATTATCAGAAGATGATGTATAACATCATATTGGAAACTTTTCTTCAAAGCTTTCTCAATATCGCGAACCACTTTGGCATATTCTTTCATTTCTTCATCCGTAATCTCAGAAAAAGATGCCATATGACGTTTAGTAATAGCAACGCAACTACCCAATTTAAGCTGTTCTTTTCTTACCAAAAGCTTCCAATGTTTATATTCCTTAATTAGATTATTCTTTTCATCAAATTTTTCCCATATACTACAACAAGCCATAATAGAAATAAAATTTATAATATAAACTCCTCAAACGCCTCTCCCACACCTAAAAATATGAGTTTCATATACTCCATTCTACCCTTACTACCAAAAGTTTCAACTTTAAAAAAACAAAAGTATCAAACTTTTGGATTACTTCTTAATTTTCCAAATACAATCAAGACGTCATCATCTATTGCCCTAACTGTATAGGCTTTATTAAATAACTCCCCTGAATGTCTTATATTAGGTCCATCATTTGGGTCGTGAATCCAAACATTGTTCTTATCTATATTGATAATTGTAACAAAATGACCCTCAAACGGTCCTTTTTTATTATGAAGAATATTCCAATCCACACAAGGAACAATAATGTAACCTTTCTTAAGATATTCTTTAAAATCCTTCATCGAACTTTTCCGAACTTCAAAAGCTCTTTGTTTTTTTGCTCTTTTGCGGAAATGCTCTACTGTATCAAGATCAATGTTTTTAATTACTGTATTATAATCTTTGCCAAAAGCTCTTTTAAAACAAGTTATTATCTCCTCTCGCTTTATAGGAATATCTTTACTAGAATAAGCTTTGGCCTTCAATCCAAAATTTTTTAAAACTACTACAGCTTGAGCCGGGAAAGCCCATTTTCCTCTTTTGCGACGCATCTTTTTATTAATCTGGGCAAAGCTGAATTTCTTATCAGGAAAAAAATAACGTAAAGCCATTAACATATTGGCTTGCATACATTGACCATTTGGATTTTTAACAAAAGGGATTTTAAGCATATTTTAATTCTATCAAAAAATCGCCCCTTTGGCGATTTTTATTGTTCCTCGTATTTTACTTCTTCTGGAAATAGTAATTGAAATGGATAACCCATATAGCTTTTTATCTTCCCACATCCCATGTCTTTAAGGAAAGCTACCATTTCTTCGGTGATTTTCTTAGGGTCAACTTTCTCCTCTTTACCAATGTATTCAATTTCCACAAAATCTCCGAGTCCCTTTACCGAATCCATAGCAATTTCATAATTTTTATATATCCAAGTTTTCCTTAACTTATCAACTTTTACAATAGATTTAAAGTTAAGAGCTTCTAATATTTTTTTAATTTGAGCTAAATCTTCCGTTTTTGTTTCGTGTTCATCACAATAGTGCCCTTTACCATCTTCAACAAAATACCAATTCTTATAGTTTATGAAATACTGACCGTCCGAATCTCTTAACCTTAGCCATTCTTTTACTGGGCGAACCCCGATGAAATTACGATGAGCCGGAGAAAAATACTCATCTATTTGATGTTTTTCTGACCGAAAATCAGCATTCTTTTCTAAGAACTCTATTAGTGGTTTGCTATTTTCAATTTTTACTTGAATTTCAATCTCTATGTTATTCATAAATTTAAAAATTATCACCTATTCCGAGTTTTTAATAACAAAACTAGAAATTAAATTTAACATCTTTTCGAAATCCTCGGAATTAGAATATCTATGGTCTGCTCCCTCAATAATTTCTAACTTACAATCCTGAATTAAATTTGCCGTCTTTCTACTTTGTTCAATCGGAACAGATTCGTCTTTATCTCCATGCACGATTAAAGTTGGTATTTTGATTTTTCTGGCAGCTTCATATCCATTATTACTTTCAAAATCCTCAAAGAAAGTATAATTCAATTTAAGTTTTCTACCATCTCCACTTATATAGTAGGTATATCCTTTTTCTCTCCATTCTTTCAGTTGTTTTTCTGCTTTAGTTGCCATTTCTTTTTCTTTATAATTTGAAACGGGAGATTTCAGGGCGAGAACGAACAAATCCTTCGTTTTTGACGCTGCCATTATACTACTTATGCCGCCAAAACTGGAACCAATAAGTCCAATTTTTGAATAACCTTGTTTTTTCAAAAAAGAGATCGCATTCAGAACGTCGTCAACAGCTTCTGAAATTGTTATGTCTTCAAATTTTCCTTCACTTTCTCCGTGACCAAAAAAGTCAAAGCGAAAAGTTGATATTTGATGATTATTCAACATCTCCTCTAGCTTCTTATATGTTCGGCTATCTTTGCTGGTGCTAAATCCATGACAAAGGATTATAATTGGTTTTTCTTTATCTAATGTCGGGTTTGATAATATCCCGCAAAGATTATTTCCTTTCGAATTTTTAAAATATACTTTTCCCATATATCCTACTATAGCAAAAAATCGCCCTTTTGGCGATTTTTTATATGTACCCCCAGAAGGAATCGAACCCTCGTCAGCGGCTTAAAAGGCCGTTGCTTTACCACTAAGCTATGGGGGCGTAAATTACAAACCTTGTTCTTTTAGTTTCTTTAATAATTCTTTTTGGGTTTTTGTCAAGCGTTTTGGTGTTTTGACAATCAATTGAACATACAAGTTTCCTCTGCCGTATCCTGAAAAGCGAGGAATGCCTTTTCCAGAAATCCGCAGGATCTTGCCCGACTCTGAACCTGAAGGAATTTTAAGCAAAATTTTAGTTCCTTCTAAGGTTGCTACTTCAATTTCATCACCTAAAGTTGCTTGAGAAAAAGAAATTGGCTGGGAAATAAGTAAATCATCTCCCTTTCTTCGAAAAACCGGGTGTTCTTTTACTAAAATTCTCAGATATAAATCTCCTGGTTTTCCTCCTTTTTTTCCGGCCTCTCCTTTTCCGGCAACTTTAATTATTTGATTTGAATCAACTCCAGCCGGAATAAAAATCTTAATATCTTCCTCTCCTTTAATCCTCCCTTCTCCTTTACAAACATTACAAGGTTTTTCTGGTCTCTGGCCTTCGCCACCGCATTCAGGACAAACAGTCCAACGAGTAAATGAACCTAAAAAAGTTCTTTTTACTTGCTGAACCTCTCCTGTTCCCCGACAAAAAAAACATTCATTCAAAGAGGTGCCGGGTTCAGCTCCTTTGCCCTGACAACGAGAACACAAAATCTGCTTGTATAAAGTAATCTCTTTGGTTGAACCTTTTAAAGTTTCTTCTAAAGGAATCTCAATGTCAATTTTAATGTCTTTGCCTTTTTTGTAGTCCTTTCTTTGTGCTCGCCGGCCTCCGAAACCAAAAAAATCCTCAAACATCTCGCCTAAATCTTCAAAATCAAATTCTAAATCAGGGCCTTGTCCCGGAGATTTTCCCCAAGCCCAGGTAAAATTAAACCCTGGGCCTGGCCCTCCGCCTTCAAAAACTTGACCAAATCTATCATACTGCGATTTCTTTTCCTTATTAGACAAAATCTGATATGCTTCGTTTATCTCTTTAAATTTTTTCTCATCTCCGCCTTTATGAGGGTGATGTTTATGAGCTAATTTATGAAAAGCTCTTTTAATTTCTTCCGACGAAGCATCACGTGAAATGCCTAAGATTTTGTAGTAATCCTTCATAGTTTATTTTTTTTCTTTAAATTCTCCTTCTTCAGCGTCTTTTCCTTTGTCTCCTTCCTTTGGCTTTTCTTTCTTTTGCGCTTCTTGAGCTACTTTATAAACCTCGGCTCCTGCCTTCTGAATTGTCTGAGAAAGTTCTGTGGTTTTATTTTTTATCTCCTCTATATTATCACTATCTTTGACTTTTTTCAACGCCTCTACCTTCTCTTCTATTTCCTTTTTCAAGCCCTTGTCTATCTTATCTCCAGCATCTCTAACTGTTTTCTCCCAAGTATAAATTAAACTATCGGCAAGATTCCGGGCTTCAATTAGTTCTTTCTTTTTCTTATCTTCCTCTGTATGAAGCTCTGCTTCTTTTTTCATCTTTTCAATTTCTTCTTTTGACATTCCTATTGAACCCTCAATCCTAATTGACTGCTCCTTATTAGTTGCCTTATCTTTAGCTGAAACATTTAAAATTCCATTACTATCAATATCAAAGCTAACTTCAATTTGGGGAACTCCTCTTGGAGATGGAGGAATCCCATCTAACATAAATCTTCCCAGGGTTTTGTTATCTTGCGCCATTGGTCTTTCTCCTTGTAAAACATGAACTTCCACAGAAGTTTGACTGTCAGCTGCTGTTGAGAAAATCTGGGTTTTAGCAGTCGGGTAAATAGTATTTTTAGGAATTAAAATAGTATTAACTCCTCCCAAGGTTTCAATTCCCAAAGAAAGAGGAGTAGCGTCTAACAAAAGAATTTCTTTTGTCTCTTTTCCCAAATCTGCCCCTTCAATAGCAGCTCCAACTGCTACTACTTCATCAGGATTAATTGATTTATTAGCTTCTTTACCAAAAAGTTTTTTAATTGCTTCTTGAATAGCTGGCATTCTTGTCTGGCCGCCAACCAAAACTATCTCTTCAATATCTTTTGGCTCAAGCTTGGCTCCCTTCAAAGTTTCTTTAACCAAATCAATTGATTTGTTAACATATTCCTTTACCAAATTCTCAAGCTGGGCCCGAGAAAGTTTTAAATAAAGATGCTTTGGACCCGAAGAATCTGAAGTAACAAAGGGAAGATTAATTTCCGTTTCTAAAGTTGTTGATAATTCAATTTTTGCTTTTTCGGCTACTTCTTTAATCCTCTGCAAAGCCAATTGGTCTTTTGATAAGTCAATTCCCTGGTCTTTTTTAAACTCATCAATTATCCAATTCATTACTTTCTGGTCAAAATCATCTCCGCCCAAATGAGTATCTCCTCCTACGCCAATTACTTCAACAGTATCAGGGTCTTTGCGAACGTCTAAAGTTGAAACGTCAAAAGTTCCTCCGCCAAAGTCATAAACTAAAATTTGCTGTCCTTTTGTTTTAGTTAGGCCATAAGATAAGGCAGCAGCTGTTGGCTCGTTAATTACTAATTTAACATTCAAGCCAGCAATCTCTCCAGCAACCTTTGTTGCTTTTCTCTGAGAATCATCAAAATAAGCAGGACAAGTGATTACAGCATCAGTAATCTTTTCCCCTATCTTTTCCTCAACATCCTGCTTTAACTTCTGTAAAATCATTGCTGAAATTTCAGCTGGCTTGTGCCATTTATCTCCCATCTTTACTTCCACTCCCCCATCATTTGATTCTCTAATTTCATACGGCAAAAGCTTCTTGTCTTTTTGAACTTCTGAGTCAGAAAATCTCCGACCAACTAATCTTTTAATGGAAAAGACAGTATTTTTTGGGTTGGTAATTTGCTGACGCCTGGCTGTAATCCCAATTAATCTTTCTCCGTTTTTAGTCAAAGCAACAACCGAGGGAGTAGTTCTTCCCCCTTCTTTATTCTCAATAATCTTTGGCTCACCGCTTTCCATTATAGCGGTAGCTGAAAAAGTTGTACCTAAATCAATACCTAAAATTTTTGGCATATTATTTTGCTATTTTTACTTTGGCGGGGCGGAGGACCCGGCCGTGAAGAGTATAACCTTTTTTGATTTCTTCAATAACAATTCCTGGTTCTGAGCCCGGTTTTTTAATCTCTCCAACTGCCTCTTGGAAACTTGGGTCAAATTTCTCTCCCAAACATTTTATTTCTTCAACTCTTTCTTTCTTTAAAAAATCCAAAATCTGAGTTTTTGTCTTTAAAAAACCTTGAACCCAGAGATTTCCTTTAAGTTCTCGGGGGAGTTTTTTCTCAGCAATATATATATTATCTAAAATTGGCAAAATTTTCAATATCAATTCCTGATTAGCAAATTTCACAAACTCACCCACTCTTTCTGCTTCCTCTTTCTTATAATTCAAAAAAGCTGCCCTTTCCCTTTTCCAATTTTCTAAACATTCTTCTAATTGTTTTTTTAACTTCTCTCCCTTCATTTTATAAGATTATTATAGAAAATTAGACCCAAAAGTCAAGAACCAATTCCTCACTTTTTTAAAATATGGTAAAATGGTTTAATGTGGATAAAAGAGAGGAAAACTATAATAATTTTGTTGGGTATTTTAGTAATTGCTGGGTTTTTTAGGTTGTGGCAGTTGGACTCAATTCCACCAGGGCTTTATCCTGATGAAGCAATAAATGGGAATGAAGCCTTGGATATTCTCCAACAAGGAAAATTCAAAATATTCTATCCTGAAAACAATGGCCGAGAAGGCCTTTTTATTTGGTTAATATCCCTTTCTTTCTTAATCTTTGGACCAAGCATCTGGGCAATAAAAATTGTCCCAGCAACCTTTGGAATCCTAACTGTATTAGGAATATACTTGTTAGCTAAAGAAATGTTCTCTCGTAATATTGCTTTGCTATCTTCTTTCTTCTCAGCTATTTCTTTTTGGCATATTAATTTCTCAAGAATTGGTTTTAGAGCAATCTTAGTTCCTTTTGTTTTGGTCTTTGGCTTTTATTTTCTATTTAGGGGATTCCGGCAAAAAAAGATTTTATTCTTTGTAATTTCTGGTATCTTTTTCGGTCTCGGTTTCTACACCTATATTTCCTATAGATTTGTTGTCTTGCTACTAGCCCTAATTTTAATCTTCAGGTGGCTTCCAGAAAAATCAAAGGTCAAAAGCAGAAAACCCTTTCTACTTTCTGCTTTCTACTTTCTACTCTCCATCTTTGTCGTTGCCCTTCCAATAGGCATCTATTTTCTTCTAAATCCTGGTGATTTCTTTGGTCGGGCAGCTGGAGTATCAATTCTTACTGCAGAAAGACCTTTTTATGAATTAGGAAAATCAATAATTCTTCATCTTCAAATGTTTATTTTTTACGGAGATGTGAATTGGCGTCATAACTTTGCCGGTTCTCCTCAACTTCTCTGGCCTATTGGCATATTTTTCCTAATTGGCCTTATTTATTCTCTTTATAGTTGGATTAAGGATTCTAAGTTTTTCCCTTTTTGCTTCTTAATCTCTTGGGGAGCTATAATGCTTTTGCCAGGATTTCTATCTTCAGAAAGTATTCCCCATGCTCTTCGGGTTATTGGAGTAATCCCAGTAGCATATATCTTCGCAGCCCTGGGAGCTCTCTGGTTATTCAAGAAAACAAAGAAGTTTTTCAAAACAAAAAATCAACTTATTGCCCTTTATCTATGCATATTTATTCTTTTCTTAAGTATTGCTTATGCCCAGTTTGATAAATATTTTTGCCAATGGGCTGAAAAAACTGAAGTAGAAGCTGCCTTTTCCAAGAACTATGTTGAAATTGGAAATTATCTAAACTCTCTACCAGATGATGTTCAAAAGTATGTAATTGTAAATCAATCAGGAGTGCCTGTCCCCTATCCAGACGGTATTCCAATGCCCAGCCAGACCTCAATGTTTATTGAAAGAACAAAGTTTGGCAAAATTAGGGCTACCTATATATTGCCAGAAGAAATAAATAAGATTAAAATAGATGAAAAGACAGTAATTATCCCACTTCATAATGTCCAACCGTAAAACCAATATCATTGCTGTTTTTCTTTTACTACTGCAAATAAGTTTCAGGATAAATATAAATTTTTTCAAACCTTAGATCAATGTATTCAATATTTCTCCTTTTTTCAGGAGGAATTCTTTCTTTTAAAAGAATACTAAGTTCAGTCAATTGCCATTCTAAATCTCTTTCCGGGTTAAAATAAATCTCCCAGCCCTCTGAAGTTTTAGCATTTATTCTCTTTTTAGATATCGTTAAAATCCCTTCAATTGGAATCTTTAAATCATCTTTTAATTTAGAATTAATTTTTAAAATCTGGTCTAATTGCTCCTTTCCAATAATTTCTTTCCCTAACTTTAAATCTACAACTAATGTGGATTTTTTTATTTTTAGTATTTGTGGGTCTATCACAGAAACCTTTTCAAAAATTATTCCCTCTTTGTCAATGAAAAAGTAATCTTCTTGCCCGCCCAAATTTTGTTCCTCAAAACTTGGGTGGGTAAAACAAAAAACAGCCACTGGTTTCCTTTCTTCAATCTGAGCTAATAAACTACTTGGAAATTCTCTATCTAAATCTACTTTCGCAATCTGAGGAAATTTTTCTAAAAGCATTTTATTTATCTCCTTCAAATTGGCCAGAAAAATACTTTTTGTATTAAAAAAAATTATCCTTTTATCAACTTGCCCAGCGATATTGTTTCTAAGCTCTTCAAATGATACTTTTATATTTCCTGAAATTTTAATTTCTTTTATCTGAAAAACAGAAGAAAAGATAAAAAGATAGGTTAAACCTGATAAGATAATAAAAAATAAGAGACCTAGCCAAAAAAACTTATTCTTAAAGACATTAAAAACAGACCTTTTCTTTCTAGTCCGATATGATTTTTTGTATTTATATTTCATGGATCTTCAAAAATATTGACAAATTTAAATTAATATGCTACATTAAAAATAGTGTGAATCCGCAGTTAGGATTTAGGACTTCTTAGATCATTTTAATAACTTTATTAAGGAGAGTTATTATGAGCCGTACGCCGATAGGAAACTATTATCCAGTTATTGGCATATTAGCCATTTTGGCCTTAGCCGCAGCATTTATACTTATGCTAAAAGGCTACTAAGAAGAAAAGGCCAAACACACTGGAAAAGAATTAAAGCCTTGGTTAGTTGTTAAGCTAAGGCTTTTTTATTTAAAGAACTATAGCCTGCGCTTGATTTTCCTTATTTTTTCAAATGGACGCGTTATTAAAGCATACACCTTTGAAAGAGGCAAATCCTGAGTTTGAACATAATCCTTTCTATAGCCTCCGAAACCCTTCTTAAACAGGCTTAAACCGGCCCAGGGATGGTTTTTATTATCATCAGGGGCAATACCCCAGAAATTATATCTCTGGCATTCTCGTTTTTTAGCTTCTTTTATCGCCTCCCATTGCAAAAGATATGAAACTGGAATTTTATTGTACTTTGATAAAGAAGCTCCATGATGATAAAACCCGATATTTTGCCAAAAAAGAATAATAGCTGAAGAAACAACTTCATTCTTGTATTTTCCTAAAAAGATCAAAATCTGATCATCTGGCAAAAAAGAGGAAAATTGATTCTGAATATATTTTAAAGAAAAAGGCACAAACTTATGGCGTATTGCTGTGGAGTAATAAATTTCATTAAACTTTTTCAAGTCCTCAATATTTTGCGTCTTTACTATTTCAATGTCTGCATTTTTTTGAGCCTGACGAATTAAATAACGAGCGGTCTTCCTCATATTCATCAAAAGTTCTTGTTCTGACGGCTTAATATCTAATTCCCATGTTGCTTCGGGATGAATATGAATAGGAGCTGGCATAAATCCTAAGTGTTCAAAAAAATCACTATTTTGTTTGCTTTTTTCCCAAATCGAAGCAATTCTAATAAAATGCGCTTTTTCCTGTTTAGCAATTTCTTTCAATTTATTAGTTAAAGTTTCTAAAATTCCTAATTTTTGAATTTCAATTTTTGGTTCTGTGACTGGCCCGTGAGGGACAAACAAAAACGTTCCTCTTTTAGCTTTTACTTTTATAACCAAAGCAACACCAATTAATTGTTCGCTGTTCATTGTTCGCTGTTCATTATCATATATTCCCAATCGCCAAATCTTATTACCTTCTCTCTTCTGAAATTCTCCCCAATTCCAAGAATCTAAAAAAGTTTTCTCTTTACATCTTAATAAAAAACTTTCCCAATTTTCTTTATTATTTATTTCTTTTAAATTCATAATTATTCGGGTTCCAAGGCCCCTTTTGTATAATAATTCCAGGAATTCCACAACATAAAGCCTTTAAAATCTTCTCCTAATGCATCATAAACAGCTTTAATCTGAGCCTTTACCATTTCAGCGTCATAAGTAGCTCCTAAATCAAAATCCTGGAGCCAAGGACGCAATTGAACATTTGTTTCTTGTGATTGTTTGTAAAACATCAACTTCCTCAAAGCACCTTCCATAGAATATTTTACCACTTCATAAGGATATTCAGCTGGATTTTGATAGCCTATAAAGCCATCTGCATAATGAGAGGGATAAACCATTGGACAGACATAATCAGAATATTCAAATGCATCTTCAATTATTTGCCCTATGCCTAAATCATTATAGCTAACAGTAGAAAGACCAAAAAGGTCAATTGAGATTTTTGCATCAGGAAGTTCTTGACGAAGATGTTTAAAAAATTCTCTAATAATTAGACGTTTTGGAAGCTTCCCGTCCCAAAATGGAAAACTCATATCTTTTAAATCACCATCTGAGGGGAAACGGACATAATCAAAATTTAATTCATCAAAGCCATGATTAACAGCATCTTTTGCAATAGCAATATTATAATCCCAAGATTCTTTCGCAGCAGGATCAATCCAAGCCAATCTCATATCATCGAGCCACAAAGAAGCAAGAGATAAAATAGATGAATCTGGGGAAGACAATTTTGCTTTACTATGAACTGCTAAATCTGGTCTTGCCCTTGCCAAGACAGGGTCTTGAAAAACAGTAATCCTGGCAATTACATAAATTTCTTCTTTATGTAGCTCCTGAATCAACGACTCAATATTCTTAATCCTTATTTGTTCAGCCCCATATTTCTCCACTTCTGCTACATCTGTATCATAACCTACATAGCCGGAAAAATCTTTAATATCAATTACCACAGCATTAATTTCCGTGGTTTTTGCAATATCAATTAGATAATCAATCATTTTCTTTTTACTGGCTGACCAACTAGTTAAATAGATAGCTTTTATTATCTCAATATCAATCCCAGAATCTGTCTCGGGCTCTGAAGAAATCCCTGGGTTTTGAGAAACAACTTCTTCTTCAACAATCTCTGTCTCAAAACCTGAAGGATTAAAAACAGAAGAAAAAATCAAAACCATCCCAGCTGTTAGGATCACAAAAACCAAAAAAAATGCAATATAAAATTCAGTAACTCTCATATTTTATTTCATTCTACCAAAAAATCGCCCAGATGGCGATTTTTTCTTTCAATTAAAATCTATTTATGATTTGAATTATTCTGGTGGCATCCCTGGCGGAGGGGTCATATACTTATCAAAGCAAGTTTTAATCTGGTCTCCGATTAGAGGAGTTGGCATAAAATTCCCCGAACGAATTTTATCCACAACCTCTGGCCCAACACTTGAGTTTAAACATTCCAGAAGTTCAGGGGTAGCCATCTCTAACCCTTTTCTTATCTCACCCGCCCCCTCTCTTATTTTTTGAATTTCTTCTTGAGGCATCAAATCATATTGAAGAGCAAAGTCAAGACAAGTTTCCTGATTAGCAGAATTATTACAAAAGGCGTCACACTCTATTTTTGATTTGCAGTCACCCGGACCTGTGCCCCCGGTCCTTCGCAATATTTTTGCTTCTTCCTCGGTTATCAGCCCTGCTTTCAGAATAAATGAAACGCATTCTTCTGTGTGGCTCTCATCAGCACAATAGGTTTCGCACTCTTCTTTTGATTTGCAGTCGCCAGGACTCTCTCCTTTTGCCATCAAGGGCATTACTTTTTCTGCTTGAGCTGCTTCCTCCGCAGAAATTAAACCCGCCCTTCTTGTAAACTGAATGCATTCTTTTGTATGGGCTGGCTTTGAGCAATAAGCATCACAATTTTTTTTAGTTCCGCAGTTTCCCGGCAATGGAATTCCAGCCAGCAAAGCCTTTCTCACCAGCCTCGCTTCTTCCGCCTCGGATGGAGGTATAATTCCGGCTTTCTCGGCAAAAGTTATACACTCTTCTATTAGACTCGGCTCTTCGCAATAGGCCTTGCATTGAGTCGGGCTTGAACATCCGCCGGGCGGCACCGCCCCTTCAGCCAAGGCCTTTATTATTTTTTTAGCTTCGGCTAATTCTTCTGGTGACAACAAGTTGTGGGCTTCAGCAAAAGATACACACTCTTCAATGTTTTCCCATTTGTCACAATAGGTCTTGCATTCAGCTTCATTCTGGCAATTCCCCAATTCCTTAATCGGATAAGTAATTTGAGCAAAAACAAAAACCCCTACTAACAATCCGAGAATAAAGATAATTAATAAAAATATTTTTCGCATAAATTAATATTTACTCAAAAGGATTTATTTTTAATCCTTCAAAAGGATTGGTTTTGGCCTTAAAGGGATTGGTTTGGGGAATTTTTCCTGCCGGGTTTTGAATCATTTCATAAATTTTTTCACCAAAAGTTTTTGCCTCTTCTTTTTCCTCTTCTTTTTTCTCTTCCTTTTCCTCTTCCTTTTCCTCTTCTTTTGCCAAAGGCTCAATGGTAATTTCAGGATATTTCAGTTTTTGAAAAAAATAAAAAGCACCCACAGCCAATAAGGCCAGAATCACAATAATTAATAATATCTTTTTATTACCTGCCATCATATTTATTATATCACCTTATTTTAGTATATCAAATTAAGTTTTCCACAACACAATCCTCTTTTATTTTACCAAATATTTCCCGAAAGTTCTAATCCTACTCTGGGTTAAACAAAAATCCCGCTTAAAAATAGCGGAATTTTTCGGAGGCTACATGGGACAGGGCTCGAACTCCTAATAAGTTGTTTAGTATCTCTTCAAAAAATCTGTTATTTTCTGGGCGTGTTTCTGAGAAATGTTAATGTGGGTGGGTAGATTTAAGGTTTGCTTGGCTAATTTTTCTGCTTTAGGACAACTACCTATTTTATACTTTACCTTATTTAACTTTGTATCGGCAGGAGCAATTGGAGTTGTGTACCAATCCCCTATTAAAATGTTTCTCTGCCAGGCCTTTTCAATTATTTTATGAGCTGCCGGATGTTTTATGGTAAAACGCAAAAAACTATGTTTTCTTCCTCCAAAATCTAAGGATTTTGAAGACAAGGTCTTTGGCACTTCAAAAGAACTAATTTTTAATTCATTATAATAAAAAGCAGCCAGCTTCCGACGATGATCGTGAAATTTCTCTAATTTTTTAAATTGATTTAAGGCAAGCAAAGCCAAAGCATTGGGCATTCTTTTTGGAAAATAAGAAGGTTTTTTGCCTCGTTTTTCTTTCCAATGGACAGCTTTTGATAAAATACGAAACCACTGGCATAAAATTAAAATAATCTTCCCCAATAAAATTTTATAAGTCGGTAAAATTAAAAAATTCATTAAAATTGGGTGTAAGAGTTGTTGGAAAATCCAAAAACGGGAAGGATAACCAGTTTCCTCTTGAAATTCTTTAATTCCTTTAGCTAAATTATCATCATTGGTTACTACCATACCGCCATAAACAGAAGAAATTACCTTATCCCGGGAAAAGCTGAAAAAGGCAGCTTTGCCAAAAGTTCCAATTTTTTGGTTATAATGCTCAGCTCCTAAAGAATGAGCGCAATCTTCAATTAAGATTAAATTATTTTGTTTTGCGAGCTCTAAAATCTTAACCATTTCAGCTGGCAGACCAAAAGTATGTTGAACCATCAGCACTTTACTCTTTGGAGTGATTTTTCTTTTTAAATCTTCTATATCAATATTAAAATTATCTTCGTCACAATCAACATAAACTGGTTCTAATCCTGACCAAATAACTGGATTTACAGCAGCATTGCAAGTAAATGCTTGAAGCAAAACTTCACTTCTCGGCTCCAAATCAAGCACTTTCAAAATAGCCATTAAAGAAGTTCTTCCACTATTAAAAGCAAAAGCATATTTCACGCCTAAGTATTGTTTAAATTGATTCTCCAGCTCTTCAATCGCTTTACCTTTTTTCCACTTCCAGCATTGAAAAACCAATTTCAAAGCCAACCAAATATCATCTTTTTCAGTATTCGGCGACAAAGATATGGAAATTGGCTTAAAGTATTGACAAATTTTAAACATTATGATATAATCTAATTATAGAAAACGGAGGATCCCTTCCTAATATCACCATGGCCCCCACACCTTACTCTCGCTTCTATGGGGCCGCAGGCGTCAGATTTTAAAGAAATTTGACGCTTTTTTATTACAATAAATCAACGACTTCCTTTGGCACCCTGCCCTCTAAAAGAATTACATCCCCATCTTTGCAAAATTCCTTTAATTTAACAACAATATTTTTTGGATTTTCAATTAATAAGATGTTTTTATTTTCTTGTTTTATTTCTTTAAACCTCTCTTTAGTTGTAATTATTGCCAAATCGCAAACTTCACCAATTTTTCTGCCAATTCTTTTATGGGCTTGTTTTGATGCTTTTCCTAATTCAATCAAACAGGGCATAACAATTACTTTTTTGCCAGGATAAATTTTCAAATAATTTAAATCACCAATTACGCCAACTGGATTCGCAGAATAAGAAGCATCAAGAACGACCAAGCCATTTTTTTTCAAAAACTTCATTGCTCCTTGTCCTGGTTTAATTTTTAGGCAAGCTCTTGAAATCTCTTCTAAAGTCATTCCTAGTTCTTTGGCGCAACAAGCAGCTAATAAAATATTTCCTATATTTTGTCTCCCTAATAAATTTACTCTGAAATTAGCAAAATCACCATCCTTGGAGCGAGCTCTAAATAAAATAAATTCTCTTTCAACCTGAATATCCTCTGCCCAAATATCATAGTTTGTTATTTTCTTTAAAGAAATATTAGTTTTCCCGTAAAGTTCTGAGCAATATTTATTATTGCCATTAAAAATTGCCATTCCATTTGAAGGCAAATTCTCAATCAATTCATATTTTGTTTTAATAATATTTTCTTGAGAACCAAAAAGGGCTAAATGCTGTTCATTTATACCGGTTAAAATGCCAATTTTTGGTTTGGCAATATCGCACAATAACTTAATCCCTCCTCTGCCATAAGCTCCCATTTCTACAATAAAAACTTTGTGTTCAGGTTTCAGTTCATTTAAAATACATCTAGAAATCCCGATTTCTGAATTCTGATGTTCCTTGGTTTTTAGAACATTAAACCTTTTAGAAAGGACCGTTGCTAAAAATTCTTTAGTTGATGTTTTCCCATAACTTCCAGTAATACCAATAACTAAAAGATTGCTGAATTGCTCTCTTTTTTTCTTAGCTTTTTCAATAATCCGGTTCCTCAACAAAACAGTAAGGGGTTGAAAAGTAAGAACAAGTAAAGAAAAAATTAAAGGGGTTAATATATCAAAAATCAAAATCCCGAAAGAAAACCAAAAAATAGTTTCAGTATTTAGAAATATAAAAAGAAGAAAAATAAGCTCCAAAAAAACAGCAGAAGAAATCAAGACAACTGTTTTTTTAGTTAAAACAGGTCTCTTTAATCTCTTTTGGAAAATATCTAAAAGGGCTTTCAGAGATTCCAATAAGTATAGAATAAAAAGCAAATAAAAAAATAATACACCACTAAAAGGAAAAATAATGATTAGAAAAAGTTTTGCAAAGTTTAATTTACTAAAAACAAGCTTTCTCCCTTTTGCTGTTTGGAAATGGTCTAAAAAACGCCTAACACGGTACTCTTTTATTTGCCAAAGGTAAATATAAAATAAGGCAATCTTGCTTTTGCTGACAAACCAAGAAATAAGAAAAAGATAAAAAATCATAGATTTTTAATTATTGTTTTGGATAATTCTTCTGGGTTTTTTAAATTAAGATCGTGATTAACATTGGAAATGATTTCTAATTTTGAATCTTTAATTTTTTTATTAATTAAATGAGCATCTTTTATTGGTGTAATATTATCTTTTTCTCCCCAAATGATTGTTGTTGAAACTTGAACTTGAGACAGAATATCTGAAAGATCTTGCTTTATTATTTTCAAATAGATTTCTTTCATTAAACCATTAACAGACGGGTAATCGCTTTTAACAATGAATCTATAAAAAGCTCGCCTTAATAAAGAAGAAGACAAAAAACAAGATGGGAAAATTTTAGAAAGGATATAGAGAAATCTTTTTTTAGGCGTCTTTCTTCTAAAACAGGCAGCGTTTACTAAAAACAATTTTTCTATTTTTTCTGGAAATTTCAAACTATATTTTACTGCCAAAGCACCTCCAAAAGAATGACCTAAAAGGTAAAATCTTTCTAAATTTAAAAACTCTACCAGTTCTTGCAGAAACTCACAATACTCATCCAAGCCCCAAGCTATTGAAGGTTTCTGGCTTCTTCCAAAACCAGGCAAATCAGGAATAATGACTTTTATTCCTTTTTGAGCTAATAACTCCCCTACTCTTTGCCAGTTATCACTTCTTGAACCCCAGCCATGTAAAATTAAGAGAGGTTTTCCCTCTCCTAAAGTTTTGTAATTAATTTTTAACCCCTTTATTGTCATTTATTTTATGACCTTAAATCCTACATATTTTTGAAGAACCTCAGGCACTCTTATACTTCCATCTTTTTGCTGGTAATTCTCAATAATAGCAATTAATGTTCTTCCTATTGCAAAAGCAGTGCCATTTAAAGTATGAACAAACTTCAATTTATTATTTTTATCCCGATATCTAATATTTAATCTCCTGGCCTGAAAGTCAGTGCAACTTGAGGTGGAGTGTGTTTCTCGATAACGATTTTGGGAGGGAATCCAAACTTCAATATCATAAGTAGCGGCTGATGGTCTTGCCAAGTCTCCTGTGCAAATTTGTAGGACTCGGTAAGGAATTTTTAAAAGCTGTATTAGTTTTTCTTCTATTTCTAAAAGAAATTTATATTCTTTTATTGAATTCTCAGGTTTACAAAAACTGAACATCTCCATTTTATCAAATTGATGAACTCTCAATATTCCCTTGGTATCTTTTCCATAGGAACCAGCTTCTCTGCGAAAACAAGAAGAAAAAGCAAGATATCTTTTTGGAAGATTTTTTTCTTCAAAAATTTCATCTGCATGCATCGTCCCAATTGGTTGTTCAGCAGTACCTGCTAAAAATAAATCGTCTTTGGGAAGATAATATGCTTCTTCTATATCAGCTTGCTCTAAATATCCCATTCCTCTTATCTTCTCTGATTTCATCATTACTGGAGGAACAACTGGAATAAAACCTTTTTTTATTAAGTTTTCAAAAGTAAAATTTATCAAAGCAAATTCAAGTAAAGCTGCTTCATTTTTTAAATAACCAAAGCGAGTTCCAGATACTTTTGCTGCCCTTTTTACATCAATCAGATCATACTTTTCAGCAATTTCTAAATAATCTTTGGGCTTAAAATTGAATTTTGTTTTCTTCCCCACTTTCCGTATCACAACATTATCCTTTTCGTCTTTACCAACTGGCACATCATCTAAAGGTATATTTGGAACTTGATACATCAATATCTCAAACTCTTTATCAATCTTTTTCAAACTCTCTTTTAATTTATCGCCCTTTTTATCTATTTTCTGCATTTCTGAAATAATCTTTTGCTTTTCTTTTTTATCTTTTGCTTTACTAATTTCTTTGCTGGCTTTGTTTTTTTGGGCAAAGATTTTTTCTAACTCTGTTTGGATTCCTCTTTTTTCTTTGTCAATCTTTAAAAGCCGGCCAACATCAATCTTAACCTGTTTATTTTTACAGGCCTCTTTAACTTTTTCTGGATTTTCTCTGATAAACTTAATATCTAGCATATATTTTGGAGCTGAATTATTTTGGACGCATCGTAGGAAACAAAATTACTTCTCTAAGGGCATGGGAATCTGTTAGCAAAGCTGTAAGACGGTCAATTCCCATCCCAAAACCAGCAGCTGGAGGCATACCATACTCTAATGCCTCAATAAAGTCCTCATCCATTCTCTGGGCTTCTTCAAAACCAGCTTTAAAAATCTTTTCCTGCTCTTCAAATCTTTTCTTTTGTTCTGTAGAATCATTAAGCTCAGAAAAAGCATTAATCAATTCAATATCAGCTATTACTAATTGAAAATTTGCAGTTTTTGTAGGATTTTTATGAAGCGACTTTGCCAAAGGAAAAGCGCCTGCAGGATGGTGAATTACAAAACAGGGCTGCCAGATTTTAGAACGACAGATTTTTTTATAAATATCATCAGCAATCTCGGCCTTCCCTCCTTTTGGTTCAATTCCTAATTTTTTAGCTTCTTTTTTAAGAGCTTGAAGATGAATCTCATCCAAATTAATTTTAGTATACTTTTTGATAAGCTGGTCAAACTCAACTCTGGGCCAAGGCGGTTTAAAATCTATTTCCTTTCCTTCATATTTAATCTTTAAGCTGCCAAACAAATTCTTAATCAAAGTAGAAAACATTTTCTCGGTAAATTTCATCAATTCCTTGTAATCAGTATATGCCCAGTAAAACTCCAGCATTGTGAAGTCGGGATTATGGGCTTTATCTATTCCCTCGTTTCTAAAACATTTTCCGATTTCATAGACCTTTTCAAATCCACCGATTAAAAGCCGTTTTAAATAAAGTTCAGGAGAAATTCTTAGATATAAATCAAGATCTAAAGCATTTAGATAAGTTTTAAATGGTCTGGCTTTTGCTCCCCCATAAATTGGTTGTAAAATCGGAGTTTCCACCTGCAGAAATCCTTGTTTTTCTAAAAATTCCCTTATCTCTTTAATAATCTTTGAACGAAGTTTAAATTTCTCTTTAACTTTTTTATTAAAAACTAAGTCCAAATATCTTTTACGATATCTTTCTTCAACATCTTTTAAACCATGCCATTTTTCTGGCAGAGGCAAAAGGGATTTAGCTAAAATCTTATAATCAGCTGCCTCAAGCGTCTTTTCGCCTTTTTTTGTTTTAAATAAAGTTCCTCTGACTTCAATAAAATCTCCGATATCAAAATTATTCAAGAAAAACTCATAATTTTTTTCTCCTAATCTATCTTTTTTAAATAATATTTGAATCTTGCCAGAGCCATCTTCAATATGACAAAAAACAAGACCGCCGTGCTCCCTTAAAGAAATAATCCTGCCTGCTAAAACTATTTCTTTTTTCGCTCGGGAAAGCTTACCAAATTCCTCAAGCGCCTGCTCGCAAGTATGGCTCTTTTTGGTCTTCCCGGGATAAGCCAAAACCCCAGCACTTTCAATCGCCTTAAGTTTTTTTATCCTATTTTTCCGAATCTCATCAATCGTCGCCATTACTTTATTTTACCCAATATTATTTTTCAAGTCAAAAGAAAACTACCAAGAACCGCTCTCGGTAGTTATTCTCTATTTTCTTAATTCAAGATTTTATGTTTATACAATAACGAATCAAGGTTCTGACGAAGTCAGGTTCTTATTATTGCTTACTGACTTAAATAGGTTACGATATACTCGGCGATTATTCTGGTCGCTTCTGGTCGGGAAAATTCTTTTGCTCTTTCTGCCATTTCTTTTAATTTTTGAGGTTGAGAAAATAAATATTTTATTCTTTCTAAAACAAAATGCGGTGTGAAATTTGCCTCTTCTATTATCAAGGTAGCACCATTTTCGGCAAAAGTATAAGCATTTTTTACTTGGTGATTTTGAGCTGACTCTGGTAAGGGAACTAAAATGCTTGGCCTTTCCACAGCGGCAATCTCAAAAATAGTTCCCGCTCCTGCCCTGCTAATAATTAAATCAGCTGCCTGATAGGCGTGAGACAGTTCCTCTTCATTCAAAAAGGGAAAAGGATGATAATATTTTTTTAACTCCTTAGTTATCACAATTTCTGCTTCCTTTCTTACCTGCTCAAAGTTTCTCCTGCCTGTTTGATGAATTATTTCATAATCTTTTAAAACATTAGGCAAGATTGACAATATTTTATTATTTATTCTTTGAGCACCCTGAGAACCACCCAAAATTAGAATTACTGGTTTTTCTCCCGTTAATTTCAATAATTTTTTAGCTTCTTTTTTAGAACCATCTAAAATCTCTTTTCTTACAGGATTGCCAACTGAAAGCATTTTCTTGGCTGGAAAGTATTCTGTCTTCTGGATAGGAAAAGAGATAAAAATCTCTAAAGCAAACTTGCTTACTATTCTGTTAGCCAAACCGGGTGAAATATCTGATTCATGTAAAAAGATTGGAACCATCAAAATCCGACCAGAAATAGAAGTAGCTATTGATCCATACCCTCCTTTACTGAAAATAACATCTGGGGAAATGACAAAAATGTGATAAAAAGCCTGAAGAAATCCAATCGGAAATTTAAAGATATCAATAATATTCTTGAAAGAAAAATATCTTCTAATTTTTCCAGCTAAAATTCTCTTTACTTCAATTTCTTCTTTGGAAAGAAGATTGGCCGCAAATTTATCTTTTGGACCAACATAATAAAATTCAAAACCTCCGTGAGGATATTTTTCTCTTATTTCCCTGACAATAGCAATTATTGGAAAAATATGACCAGCAGTTCCTCCGCCGGTAAATAAAATTTTCATATTTATATTATTCTATCATTTTCTTCTCGCTTTTGAAATATTAAGCAGTATCCCTATACCTATCAATTCAGCAACCAGATGGGAACCGCCGTAACTAATAAAAGGCAAAGGGATACCGGTTAATGGCAAAATGCCAATCATCGCCCCTATATTAATAAAGGCCTGAATGCAAATCCAAGAACTTATGCCTATAGCAAAAAGTTGAGAAAATTTATCCGGAGATCTTTTGGAAATCCTAAATCCTCGCCAAAACAAAACTAAAAAAAGAAAAATCAAAATTAAAGAGCCGATAAAACCTGTTTCTTCGGCAAATATGGCAAAGATTGAATCTGACATTGTTTGGGGAATGAATCCAAATTGTTGACTAGACATCCCCAGACCCAATCCTAAAATTCCTCCTGAGCCAATAGCAATCAAAGCTTGTTTTATTTGATAGCCCATTCCCATTGGGTCTTTTACTAATCCTAAAAGAACCCGGAATCTCATCATCCTGTAAGGAGCAATTTTTACCAAAGCTAAAAAGCCCCCTAAGCTGATTAAAATTATCAAAATACTATGCCATAAAGGAGTGCTTGCTGAAAAATACATTAAGGCGGCAACTAAAATGATTATCCCTAAGGTGCTAATATCCGATTGCTTGGTTAAAAGAATAGTAATAATTCCTACAATTATAAGAAAAGGAATTAGAGTAAATTTCAGCTCTTTTTTAGTTTTTTTAAATGATTTCTTTTTAGTTCGACTGGCCAGCCAAGCAGAAAGATAAAAAATAAAAGTAAGCTTTAAAAACTCAGAAGGCTGAAAAGAAACAAAGCCCAAATTCATCCAGCGAGGCGCTCCACCAGCAACAATACCCAATCCCGGGATAAAAACCAAAACCATAAAGATTAGATTTATTAGAATAAAGAGCCAGGCCCATTTCTTTAAAATTGATAATTTTATCTTAAAAGCAATAAATCCTAATACAATTCCAAGAGCTAATCCATAAATCATTTGATGAAAAAGATAATAAGTTGTGCGACCAAATTTTTCCTGAGAAAAAGTAGCGGAAACACTAGCCAAAACTAAAATCCCCAAAATTACTAAAATGGCCACCACAATGGCTAAGATATAATCAAAATGATGTTTTTTTATTTTCATTTGTCATTGGAAATTAGGATTTTGACATTCTTTTTATATTGTTCTCCTCTGTCAAATTCATTTTTGAACAAATTAAAACTCGCTGCTCCCGGAGAAAGCAAAACAATATCACCTTTTTGAGCTAAACTTACCGCTTTTTTTACTGCTCCTCTCATTGATTTAACAAGGTAAATTTTATCAAATTTTTCCAATCCTTTTTTAATTTTCTTAGAAGCTGTACCTGGTAATAAAATTAAAGCATTTACGTTCCTTTTAATTTCCTTTGCTAAATTTTTATAATTCAAATTTTTATCCAAACCACCAGCAATAAGAATAATTCCTGAATTAGGAAATCTCTGTTTAAAAGTTCTAATTGCTAATATTACCGATTGAGGGGTGGTGGCGGTGGTATCGTTAATATATTTCACTCCTTTTTTTGTAGCAATTAGTTCTTGCCTGTTAGGAACACCTTTAAAGTTAGAAAGAACTTTTTTAATATCTTTTTTAGGAATTTTGAATAGTTTAGCAACAGCAATAGCAGCTGAAATATTGGAATTCCTGAAAAATAAAACTTTAGAATGAGCTTCTTTAGATAATTTCCTCGTCTCAGGATTATTATAATTTAAAACCAAAATATCATTTTTCTTTTGATATTTAAAAATTGACTTTTTAGCTGCAACATACTTCCTAAAATTCTTATACCTATTCAAATGGTCTGGGAAAATAGTAGTAATAACAGCAACTTTTGGGCTCTTTTTCAAATCCTCAAGCCCAAAACTGGAAAGCTCTAAAACAACTTTGCTCTTTTTGGTTATCTTTGACAAAATCTCCAGGGGTGAAACTCCGATATTGCCTGCTAAAATTGTATTCGGATATTTTTTCTTTAGAAGCAGATATATAAGGGTAGCAACAGTTGATTTCCCCTTGGTACCAGTAACTCCAATAATTGGAGCCGGACATAAATCAAAAAATATACTGACATCATTCTTTATAGGGATTTTATGTTTTTTGGCAATTTTAAGATAAAAGGAATCTCTTAGTACGCCAGGATTTTTAATAACCAAATTAGTATTAATAAAATCCTCTTGTCTATGTTTACCAAGAATATATTTTATGGGCAATCCTTTAAGTTTCTGAATAGATTCTTTTAATTCTTTTTTTGTCTTTAAATCTGTCACTAAAACCTCTGTTCCTTGCTGACAAAAAAATTTAGCTACTCCTACTCCTCCACCAAGCAATCCCAATCCCATCACAGTCACCTTTTTATTTTTAAATATTTTTTTCATAAAAATTAAAACAGGGCATCCACTCTATCCCAGCCACGGAATCGAAAGGACCTATCATTAATCAATGATATCAAAATTTTTAAGCTAAATCAAAAAATATTTGACAAATTTTAAAATAAGTTTTAAGGTTTTAGTAGTAATTAGCTCTTTAAAACTTACAATACTGTTAGGAGATATAGAATGAAAAATCTTAAAAAATTAAAGATGATTAAAGGCTTTAGAGCCTGGATAAGATTAAAAGGTATGAAAAGACACAAAAAGAGGTTGGAATCACTTTGGGAGCAATTAATCGATAATATAAGAGAATTTCTGAAGAGAGATGACCTTAACTTCAATGATTTTTATGAAATACTTGATTCTATTGGAACCCTGTTTAAGGAAATAGAAGCAGAACCAATAGAAGATGAGTTTTGGCAAAGGTGTTTTGGGCTGGCTACCATAGATGACCTGGTAGATGTAATTAAATACCAAGGAGAATACAGCATAGAGAAAGCCTGGCAAGTAATTGAAAAAATAATCCAGGAAGGGCATATTAGAAAAGACGAAGCCGAAGAAGCCCTAATGAGAATTATGAGGGAAAAAGTAAACGAATCATCAAGAATAAAAGCCTTGCAACTCTTTAAAGCAATGGAACCCTCTTCGGAAAAAATAGATGAGCTTCGTAAACTACCGTTCATTTATTCCTCACCTCCCCTACAGAGAGAAATAGAAGAAATGTTTAAAAAAACAAAAAAGGGAGAAAAGGGAAAATCTCGGAAAAAAATTATCCAAGCAATCCTGAAAACAATTAAAGAAATCAACAAATTAAAAAAGGGGCAAAAGTAAAATAAAATTTGTCCCTTTTTGTTTTGCTCAATCTCCTATAGACCAAAGGTATATTTTAAGCTAATTCCTGCAAGCCAAACCTCACTGCCGTTTCTTTCATAATATCCGCCTATGCTCCATCCTCCTTTATCTTCTGTTTCATAAAAAAGGTAGGATACATCAAAGCGTTGACCCCAACCACTGTCAATATCTCTTTTTCCAATGGCCTTGGCATAATTTTTTCCTCCCACAACATCAACACCTTTAAAATCTTCTGTGAAAAGCTTGTACTCCTGGAAAGCACATTGAAATTTCCAATGGTCCTTTCGAACCGAGATACCAATAGCCGGACTTGTTTTTCTAAGATTTACTTCAAATACAGGAACGTTATCCCACCAATCTAATGTGGTCTCAGCAACTACTTTGTCTATGGTGAAATCATCGCCACTCCCAAGGCAGGTAAAGCTATAAAAGACTGGCAACCCAAACTCCCAATCACTGGCAGTTGTCAATTTTGGTTCAAGACCGAATCCTAAGTCCCAAAAATAGCCATCATTATCCCTATCAGTCCTCATGCTACCACCTGGCGGCTGATATCCTAGTTCCCAGTTTTCGGGGAGAGCCTGTGACACTTTTGAGTAAGAACGATTAAAGTCATTGATAATATTCAGGTTTAATCCAGGTCTTAAGTTCTCACTTGTAGTGAAATTCTCCAGAGAGGTGCAGGACTGAAGTCCAAAAAGTGAAAGAACTGCCAAAATACTAATGCTAATGCGTCTCATTATTCTATCTCCTTTCTAAAAAAATTCTTCATTCATTCGAACATTTCCTATATACATTTATACATTAACTCAAACTCAACTCCTTTCTCTTTGTTCTCTCCTTATTTAGTTGGAGAAGGGCTTTCTCTTTATTAAGCTATAAAAAGAGCTATCGAAAATCAGATCTTTGCCTAAAATTAGACAAACCTCCTATCTGATTCTGATAAGTAAATATAATAAATATCAAAAAGTTTGTCAAGATCTTGTTAACAACATAGTTAACCTAATAATCTTATTGCAACACCAATTATTGCCATTACAACGCCTATTACCCAGAAACGCATTGTGATTTTGTAATGAGGCCAGCCCTTTGCTTCAAAATGATGATGAATAGGAGCTGCCAGAAAAACTTTTTTCTGACAAAACTTCTTGGAAAGAAGCTGAAGAATTACAGAACCAGATTCAATAACTAACAAAAAGCCAATTACTGGCAGAACCAAAACAGAGTCAGTTAAAAAAGCAACTACTGTTAAAGTACAGCAAAGGCCTAACATTCCGGTCTCTCCCATATAGAATCTGGCAGGCGGAATATTAAACCATAAAAAAGCTAAAATTGCTCCGGCAACCACGGCACAAAAAGCAGCTAAATCAATCTGACCATTAAATAAAGCAATTCCTCCAAAGGCAGCGAAAATTACAGCAAAAGCTCCTCCAGCCAAACCGTCTAAACCATCAATTACTCCCCCGCTGTAAGTTGCCAGCATCACTAAAACAAAAAGAGGAATATACCATATTCCTATAAAAAAGTCACCGTTCCCAGGAATATGGATAGTACTATATCCCAATTTATAATAAAACCAGTAAGCACCAATTAAGCCAATCAGAACAACTAAAATTAATCGGTATTTCAACCTTAAGCCGCCTCCAATATACTTACCTTTCTTTAACACTTGAAGAACATCATCTGTAAGTCCTACAAAAGAAGCTGCAATCAAAGCAAAAAGAGGCAGCCAGGTTTGGGACCTACTTAAGAAATTCAGCTTTTTAAACCACCAGATATCTGTTTTGGCCAGCAAGAAAAAAAGAACAGCTAAAACTAAAACACTTATCCAGATAAGCAGTCCTCCAAATCTTGGAACATGAACTTCTTTTTCAGAATGAAATTTCTTAAAGAAAAAAAGCTCTTTATTGTCTATTGATTTTCTTCTAATTTCTTTCCTCCAAAGTTTGTGTTTATATAAAAAATGAGTAAGAATCGGGGTTAACCAAAAAGCTAAAATAAAAGCAGCTGCTCCCAAAGTAAAAATTTTAATAACATTGATGGTAATTTCAGGCATTATTGCATTATTGGATTAATTAATTTCCGCATTTCGGCAAAACGGTCTTTGGCGCCTAAAACAATATTAATATAATATTTATTACTATTAGGATTATCTAAAACTAAAAGTAGACAGCCGCCGGCTTCAACGCCCCAGCCGGTTTTTCCTCCGATTATCTCTGGAATTTCTCCTAAAAGCTCATTAGTATTTTGAGGAATAAAATGATGAACAGAACCATCTGGTTTCAGAACCTCATAAGACTGTCTAAGCGTAATCCCAAAAATCTGAGGATAATTTTCTAATATAAACTTTGAGAATTTAACAAGGTCTCTGGCAGTAGAAAGATTCATTGGCTCTCCCAAATCATCCGGCTCAAGACCAGTTGGATTAACAAAATAAGTTTTTTCAAGCCCTAAATTTTCAGCATAAAGATTCATTAAATCAACAAACCCCTCTTGTCCAATTAGCTGGGATAAGGCAAAAGCAGCATCATTGCTTGACTCAATCAACATAATATAAAGCAGAGCTTCAACTGATAAATTCTCCCCTACTTCTAAATCACCATATTTAGAGCTGCCTTCTTGCTCAACTGCCTCTTTGGTTATCGTGATAATTTGGGAAGGACTGTAGGTTTCATCAAGGTCAAAAACTATTAAAGCTGTCATTAGTTTAGTTAGAGAAGCGACAGCTAGGGGTTTTTGAGAGTTTTTTTCAAATAAAATTTTTTCCTTGTCATTACTGCCAACTTCAACTGAAATCACAGCTCTCGCTTCAATTTCTAAATTTTCTAAACGTTCTTCCTGCAGCTTTTCCAATTCCAATCTCTTTATTTTCTTTTCCAGAATTTTTTGATTTATCGCTGCAGTCAATATTTCTGGATTTTTAACTATTTCTTGCTGAAACCAAAAATCTTCTAAATTTTCTGCCAAAATATTTATCCCCCACCAAAAAGGCAAACTCACTAATAATGAAATTAAAAAAATCTTTTTTCTCATTTCCTTTTTTTTATTATCTTAATTCCTAATTCTTTTAATTGCTCTTCAGTCACTTCTGAAGGGGCGTCCATCATTAAATCACGACTATCGCCGGTTTTGGGAAAAGCAATAACTTCTCTGATATTTGGCTCTCCAAACAAAACAGCTAAAAATCTATCAAGTCCCGGAGCAATCCCTCCATGAGGCGGGACTCCATATTCAAAAGCTCTTAACATATGACCAAATTTCTCTTTGATTTCCTTTTTCTTGTAGCCAATTATCTCAAATACTGCTTCAAGCGCCTCGGGCTTATGATTCCTTATACTACCGCCTCCTAATTCCCAACCATTGGCTACAATATCATATTGAGTAGTTAAAATATTCTTTATATTTCTTTTATTGAGCAAGTCCTCCATAAATTCCGGTTTTGGAGCTGAAAAAGGATTGTGGGTAAAAGTCCAGCCACCTTTTTTATCTTTCTCAAAAAATGGAAAATCAATTATCCAGCAAAAAGCTAAAAGGTCAGGATTATTTTTATCTTTCCGTAAATCCGGCCGATCGGTGCCATGCTTTTCTATTGCTTTTTGATAAGTAATTTTTGGAAAAGGAATTTTTTGGATTTTCTTTTCAGGATATAATTTTTTAATAAGCTCAATAAACAATCTCTCTGTCAAACTCATTACATCTTCCCGTTCTATAAAAGACATTTCTATATCTAATTGAGTATGCTCAGCTTGACGGTCAGCTCGAGGGTCTTCGTCGCGGAGGCAACGGGCAATCTGAAAATATTTTTCAATGCCCGCGACTTGCAACAGCTGTTTATACTGTTGGGGCGCTTGAGGCAAGGCATAAAACCTTCCTGGTTGCAGCCGGGAAGGAACTATAAAGTCCCTGGCACCTTCAGGAGTTGACTTGGTTAAAATCGGAGT
This sequence comes from Patescibacteria group bacterium, assembly GCA_020148045.1. Classification (NCBI taxonomy): domain Bacteria; species Patescibacteria group bacterium. The sequence goes on along the minus strand of JAHCRG010000004.1, from coordinate 77,800 downwards.
TTCCACTTCAATAAAGCCTTCTTTCTGAAGAAAATCTCGCATAAACTGAATAACTTTTTGGCGCTCCTTTAAATTCTTTTTCATCCTTTCCCTTCTCAAATCCAAATAACGGTATTTCATTCTTTTTTCCTCATTTATTTCATAGCCATTTCCCTCAATAGAAAAAGGCAAAGTTTTTGCCTTAGATAAAATCTCCAAATTATCTACTAAAACTTCTATCTTCCCGGTCTCAATTTTGGGATTTACCATTTTTGGAGGTCTTTTTGAAACCTTTCCCATCACCTCTATCACCCATTCCGGCCGAACCTCCTTTACTAATTTATAGATCTTTTCGTTTTGGGGCGTAAAGACCAATTGCAAAATCCCACTTCTATCCCGAAGGTCAATAAAAATAATCTTCCCATGCGACCTTATGGAATCCACCCATCCAGAAACCTTAACGCTCTTGCTAAGATATTTAGTTGTCTCTGTATTAAGAACTCTGTCCATTAAATCCATTATATACAACTTTTCCATATTTGAAAACACCTTAAATAGAAAATAAAAAAACCAGCAAGAGCTCTTGACAAGTTTCTATAAAGTTGGTAAAATATTACATCGTAAATATATGGTCTTTGATAACTAAATATCAAACCGGTCGCTTCGAGAAAGGAGATGCTGATGGAAAAATGTTGTAGTTAATCAAACGGACTGATTCTGACCCAACGGATTGGAAAAACTATTTAAGTATTGTTAGCTGCGGGCGGTCCGCGGTGAAAATGAGGTATGAGAACAGAAAGTTAACCAATTTAACAGGAGAAACAAAAATGAAACGTTTACTAACAATTTGTGCAGTAGTGGGAATAATTTTGGTAGCCAGTGGCGTAACACAGGCTGTAACTTGGAATGTCCCGGGCGACTTTAACACGATTCAGGATGCTATCGATTCGCCCAACGTTTTAGATGGTCATACCATTCTCGTTGGTCCCGGCAACCACGCTGGAGCAACAGTTACAAAAGCCGTTGAAATCAAGGGTGAAGGCGGTGCTGTGATAAACAGCGGGCCTACGTATTCCCGCTTTATAACTGGGTTCTTATTCTGGGGCGGTGCCGGCAATGGTGCGACAATCAGCCACTTGTCATTTGTGACAGTGGGTCTACCTATTTACAGCCGGGGTACCGATGATGTTACTGTCGACCATTGTACTATGTCAAGCGCCGTGCAGGCCATAACCAACTGGAACGGCAGTAGATGGGATATCAGTCACAACGTCATCAACGGATTGCGAACCTCAAGCGGTGGAGGGCTCGGAATTTTTATCGGCACTCGGGACTTTGAGGGAGCAACAGCAAATAACAATCTCGTGGCCCACAACAAGGTTACAGGGCAGGTTGTAGTTCCCCCGGACGAAATTTACAGATACAGCCAGCTACCGCCGTATCCGGAGGCCGGCTACACCGTGGCGGGCATCTGCTTGATGTCTGACCGTCGCTCCGGCCGCCCCGCCGGACCAATCATTGGAAACAGCATCCTGAAGAACAAGGTTGCCATATCCAGCAACAATCCTCGTAACCACCCTGCTGAAGGCATTGCGCTGTCGGACCTTGGACTCGATCAAGATCCACCCGTGGCTGACATCACAAATAACAAGGTTGGATTCAACGACGTCCGCGGCGTGATAGGGACAGCAATCTCTTTGTACCCGGACGACAGAGTGGTGGAGGAGGGCAACAATACAATCTCTCGAAATCTGGGCGATGATGCGAATAACCGCGGCCACGGAGTCCATCCGAAAGTGCTCTTTGAATAATGCTGGCCACCGGCAAACCCGACTTAGATGAGCTCACAGGAGTTTGTTCCAAAAGGGTGGAAATAATTTCCACCCTTCTTTTATCTCCTAAAAAGGCAGAAATAATTATTAATATTCTGCCTTTTTTATTTGGGGTTGACACGAAGTTTTAATTTTACTAAAATGGGGAAATTGTTGCTCTTTAACAAAATATTAATATCAATTTTGGAGGAATCACTATGGCTAGTTCAAAATTTAATAGTAATGGAGGAGAAAAGTTTTTTGGAGCAGTAACTAAAAATTGCAAAGTTGTTGTAGGAAGCAGCAAAAAAGCCGTAAGAGAAGAAATCGCTCAGCGAGGAGTAGCAAAAAATAATATTGCTATGTTTGAATGCCAGCCTAATGAAAGAAAAATAAAGAAAAAATTACTTCATAAGCCAAGATTTAAGTTAATGGCACGCCACCATGTAGCTTTGGAGAATGCCTGTCTTATTTTTTTGGGGGATAGAATGGGAACTTGACAAAAATTTATAGATATGATAGAACCTAATATAGTAATTTTTTAACAATGAAATAAGGGTTAAAACGAAAGGAACTGGAAATGAAAGGAAAAATGTTTATTGGTGTAATGGTTGTTTTGATTAGCGGGATGCTGGTCTTCGGAGGATGTGAGAGCGGCGGACAGACCGGGGCTCTACTTGGTTCTCTTGCTGGAGCTGGTATTGGCCAAATAGCCGGTGGTGATACCAAATCGACGTTGATCGGTGCTGCTGTTGGTGGTACCACTGGTTACATAATTGGCACTGAGCAAGATAAGCGACAAGCTCGGGCCGAAGTGGGAAGGCTCCGTCAGGAAATGAGCATCGTTCCGGTCAACATTAGAAACAGCAATGATTCTATTTCGCAGGTGCTGATGAAAAAAGACGGTATTGGTTATAGAGGCCCGAACGGTGAGTTTTACGACCATCTGCCAACCGAGGCGGAACTCAAGCCAATTTACGGCTTCTAACCCTCCCTTCAAAAACAACCGAAAAGCAAGGCGCGAAAGACAAACATCCTTCGCGCTATTTTTTTTGAAAAAGCTTGACAAATATTTATAACCTTGCTATATTTAAAGCAGTGTTTAGTATTAACAATTAAATTGGAGTAATCTGAAAAGGAGTCAAAAAATGTTGGTGTTATCGAGACAAAGGGATGAATCAATTATGATTGGCGAAGGCGATGACGTTGTTGAGGTTATGATAGTTGATGTTCGGGGCGATAAGGTTCGTTTAGGAATCACTGCCCCAAAGAAGATTCCTGTGCATCGAAGAGAAATATACGACGCCATTCAACGGGAAAAAGAGCCAAGCCCAAAAAAAACGTGAAGAAGCAAAGCAAGAAAAGTGCGATAGTTTAACTACCGCACTCTTTTTTTATATCAAACTTTACATTGTTGGTCCTCCCGGCGCTGCTGGTGGTGGAGTAGGACCTCCCCCTTCTTTCTTCTTAAAAATCTTATCTTTTAGAAGATAAATTATTATTCCTACCACCACAATTGCTATAATTATCCAAATAAGTGTACTCATAATTCTTATTAACTTAATTAATATTTTTTATACTCGACCTTACCTTCTATCTCTATTTTCTCTTTTTCATTTTACTATGTCAAGCTGGCCTGTGGAAAACCCCTCTGCGAACTTGTAGATATCTCCTGCGCCCATAATTATTACTACTTCTCTACCTCTTAAATTCCTTCTCAAATAGTTTTTAATTCTTTCTTTTGGTAAATATATTGCTTGGGCTTTTTTAATTTCCTTAATTAACTTTCTTGAGTTTATTTTTTTCTTTATTTTCTTCCTTTCCCTTCCAGCTACATCATAAATATCAGTAATTATTAGTTTGTCTATTGACGCCTCAGAAAACACTCTAATAAAATCATTAAATAAATAAAAAGTTCTTTGATATTGATGGGGCTGGAAAATACACCAAATTTTTTTACTCGGAAATTTCTCCCGGGCTGCCTCCAAAGTAGCTTTAATTTCAGTTGGATGGTGAGCATAATCACTAATAATTGTGAACTTTTTATTGCCAATTTCTCCTCTTTTTATCTCAAAACGCCGCCAAGCACCTTTATACCCTGATAATGCTTTAAATGAAATTTTATCTGGAATTTTCAAAGCCCGAGCCACTGCCAAAGCGGCTAAAGCATTATAAATATTATGCTCACCAGGAACTTTTAAAATCTTGCTTATTTTTTTTGCTTCTTTTTGTTTTATGCTATAATTTCGAGCCTTAAATTGTAATTTTAAGATGTTTCTATCGTCTCTGTTGGCAATTAAAATTCCATCTTTTGGTAAATGCTCAATATATTCTCTGTAGGTGTGCAAAATATGCCCCAAGCCCTTGTAATAATCTAAATGCTCTCTCTCAATATTATTTAAAACAATAATTTTGGGCCAATAATTCAAAAAAGAAGCTTGCCATTCATCTGCCTCAATAACTAGATATTTATCCTTGCCCATTCTAAAATTACTTCCATTAAATTCTCTTAATTTAGTGCCAACAATTACTGTTGGATCAAATCCTGCTTTCATTAAAATCAAAGCAATCATTGCACAGGTTGTGCTTTTGCCGTGAGTGCCAGAAACAGCAATGGTAAAATACTTTTTTGTTAATTCGCCCAAGGCCTCAGGATAGCTTTTGTATTTTTTGGTTTTCTTTTTTAGTTTTATTGCTGGACTATAAATTACTAAATCTACATCTTTTGGTACCTGCCTGCCAGCAGGCAGGAGCTTAACTCCTTTTTGCTCCAAAAATTCTGTAATTTCTGAAGAAACTAAATCAGAGCCAGAAACTTTATGACCCTTTGCCAAATAATACTGGGCAAGAGCACTTACTCCGATGCCGCCAATACCGATAAAATGCACTTTCATGTTTTACCTAAATTATGTGATTCTAAAACCGTATACTCTGCTCCTGTTCTTTTTAATACGCTTTCCATTACCTCAATTGAACCCACTGGAAAACTCAAATTTATTTCTTCTTCAACCACTGGTCTTTCTTCAGGTTCAATTCTCTGCCATTCCCATTTTCTAATTCTTCCTAAAGTAATGTGAGGAGAAAATTCTCTATTCTCTGAAGTTGCTAAGGATTTGTCTAAATCATTTTTTAAAGAAATAAATTCCTCTGACTTCTCCCCTACTGCCCAAATCATCCGAGGCGGCTTCTTATCAGTGGGACCATAGCAAACTTTGGTTAAATTAATATTAAAAGAAGTATGCCTTGATGCCACTTCTTTTGTTATTCTACAAATTTCCAAAAGCTCCTCATCTGTTAGATAACCCAAGAAAACTAAAGTAATATGGATATCTTTGGGCTTTATCCATCTAATCGGTAGTTCCGGCCATTTCGTTTGATATTCTGCCAGTTTTTTTCTTACCTCTTCTGGCAAGTTTATAGCAATGAAAATTCTCCGCCTTTTCATATTTTCAATTGAATTTTATCATAAAAAACGCTAAAATTAAAGTATGAAATTTGCTATTAAAAATACCGGAGAAAATACAATAAACTTAATGAGAAAGATTGGTTATCTTTTTCAGAAAGAAAATCAATTTGTTAGACCTTTGGGAAGAAGCGGCTATCCAAGATTTCATTTGTATATTGAAGAAAATAATGACGAACTAATTCTTAATTTGCATCTTGATCAGAAAAAACCTGTATATAAGGGAAGTCCAGCCCATGCTGGAGAATATGAAGGAAAAGTAGTAGAAACAGAAGCTCAAAGAATAAAACAAATATTAAGATGACTAATAAAAAAATCGCTAAAATATTTTATGAAATAGAAAAACTTTTAGATATAAAAGGGGTTGCTTTTAAACCACGTGCTTATCATAAAGCAGCCCGAGCTTTAGAAAATTTAAAACAGGATATTTCTGGAATCTATAAAGAAAAAGGAAGAAAAGGACTTGAAGAAATTCAAGGCATAGGCAAGAGCATTGCCAAAAAGATTGAAGAATATATTAAAAAAGGGCAAATCAAATATTATAAAGAGCTGACAGAAGAAACAGCTATTCGCCAGATTGTTACTTTTTACTTTCAGACTAAAGGATTAACCTTGGGTGAAATTAAAAAAGATGCTAAAAAGAAAAAAATAATTTATTCCAGATTTACCAAGCCAGCAAAACAGCTCTTAGAATTAGCCGGTTCGGTAAAAAGCGCCAAAGAGGCAATTAACAAGGTTGCAAAATGGGCAAAATCAAGAGATTTGGACTATGCCATAGAGACCGTATTTAAAAAATGGCTGGAGTTAGATAGATTAAAGCCGAAAGAGGTTGTAAAAAAGCCATTTTTTCAAGGGGAGCCAATGGTCTGGAGCCAGACAAAAAGAAAATGGTATGTGATTGATGAATATGGCGAATGGTTAGAATTCGCCGGAAAAGAATCTGATATTGAATGGCGAACGATAAAGTAAGTGAACAATGAACAAAGAACAAAGAACAACAAAACCTAAAATTGTTTTCTTGGGAACACCGGGATTCGGAGCAATTATTTTAGAAGGACTTGTGAAAAATAATTACAAGCCCTGTTTGATTATTACAGCTCCAGATAAACCAGTTGGCAGAAAGCAAACTCTTACTCCAACCCCTGTGAAAAAAATTGCTAAAAAATATAATATCCCTGTAGTTCACCAACCTGAAGAAGTAAAAAAAATAAAGCCAGATTTAATCATTGTAGCAGCCTATGGCCAGATTCTACCAAAAGAAACTTTAGAAATGCCAAAATATGGTTGTCTAAATGTTCATCCCTCTTTGCTGCCAAAATATAGAGGAGCTTCCCCAATACAGACAACCATTCTAAACGGTGATAAAGAAACGGGGGTAACAATAATTTTAATGGATGAAAAAATGGACCACGGCCCAATAATAGCTCAAACTAAATACAAAATACCAGATGATATAAATCATAAAGAGCTAGATAGCACACTTGCAAAACAAGGAGCTAAGTTCCTTGTAAAAACTCTGCCCAAATGGATAAATGGCGAGATTGAAGCAAAAGCTCAAGACGAACCTAAAGCAACTTATACCAAAGTTCTAAAAAAAGAGGATGGAAAAATTGACTGGTCAAAATCAGCCGGCGAAATTGAGAAACAGATTAGGGCCTTTTATCCCTGGCCAGGAAGCTTTACATTTTGGAAAAAGGATAACAAGATTCTTAGGGCGAAAATTTTAGAAGCTGATGTTTCAGAATCAGAAGATCCTAAAAAACTTTGCCTCAAATGCGGGAAAGATTATTTAGTAATTAAAAAACTTCAGCCAGAGGGTAAAAAACCAATGAGCGCTGAAGAATTCAAAAGAGGTTATCATTACTTTAATCCTATATAAAAAAGAGGGTGTCTGAAAAACACCCTTTTATTATTCAAGCTGATAAAGCAATTCATTTGCTTGAAGCACTGCCTCAATATCAGCCTTGTGGCCGGAGCAAACCGAAGTAACATTAGCAGATAACAGACCATCATTTCGGCAAAGCAAACTCAATGTTCCAAGCAAATCAGCTGCCCGATGTTTTATAAACTGCCTTAAGGTTGTTAACCCTTTCCCTCTTTCCTGAACCCATATGGCAGTTTTATGATGAGGCCATCCAAAAAATGGGGGTACCTTTAAAAGATAATACAAAATTGGAGGCCAGCCCTGATTATAGACAGCGCATAATTGTTCAAGTTCTTTATCATCTGGAAAAGAAAAATACTCTGTCCAAGCACCCATACCTGAATAGTTACAGGTTACTTCTATTTTAAGCTCTTTTTTAGTGTTTGGACGGATTTCTGTAAAAGCTATTTGATTGTTTCTTGGTTTAGGATAAGTCCAGCGAACTGGTTTCCTTAGAGTGTACCAATTAATTTCTTTGGAAGTATCTTCTTCACAATACGGCTTTATTGCTTGCCAGAACTCCAATGAACGTCCATAATATGGTGGCCAAGAACTAGATCTAATAGAAAGCCCACAAAGTCCAAACCAGTGTAAAACACCTATGTGTTCAAAAATCTGCAGTTTTTTACCTTGAAAATAAAGCCTTGTTCCCCATGCTTTGTCATCAACAATTGAAGGATTTATTGAGATAAAAAATAACCTATTACTTTGCCACACCCAGCCATATCTTGAATTTAATGGAGAAAATGTAAGCTTAGCTTTTAATCCCCATAAATTAGGGCCTTTAATAGTCACCTCTTTGGTTAATCTAATCGGATTCATCTTTATATCCTTTCCTAAATAATCTTTCCATATTTTAAAAGAACGTTCTAATCTAACAGATTATACAATATTTCTAATTATGTCAACAAAAAAAGTCCTTAAGGGTTTGCCTTAAGGACTCCGTATTAGGGGCTATTACAGCCCACTTGGGTACAAAGAACAATAAATTGAGAAAAGAGAGTATGAAAGTTAGAAAACAACGAGTTTCCCAGAAGGAAGGCGCCTTAGGCACTAAAGTAAAACTTAACAACAGGATGTTAGTTTCGTCTTACCTTATTTCTCCCCTTCTGCCCCAGAAGGAAGACGCCTTAGGCACTAAAGTAAAACTTAACAACAGGATGTTAGTTTCATCTTACCTTGTTTCTCCCCTTCTGCCATCAGGGACTCTCTTTTCCCGACGTAATTTGGAATTTTTTATCTTAACATATCTAAAAAAAATTATCAATAGCTTAACCAAATGTTGTTGATATCCAGTCGCCGAGATAATGGGTTATAACTATAACTACCAATGCGATAAACAAATGCTCTGCGATTGCTTTCTGGGGCTTTATATTTTGCTCTTTAGCAAGGTAAAAACTAAGAATACTTAGGACAAATAATCCCCAAATTACACTTACTAAAATCGCTATTGGAAACTCAAAAAGCAAAATTGGAATAATAAATGTTAAGGCGAAAATTAACTTAGATAAAAAAGTAGAAATTGTTGATTCCCATATCTCTTTTGAGGAATGCTCGCTTTCTGACTCTTCAGAGATGTGAATACCTAAAGCATCTGAAAGGCTATCGGCTATTGCTATTATTAATATCCCCCCTATAACCACAAGCCTTGAGTGAGTACCTGAATGTAGTCCAACCATTAAACCAAGCGTAGTAATTATTCCAGAAGTTAAGCCAAAACTTAAACCAGTTTTAAATGATTTTTTAATCTTTAGCATATATTCTATTTTACCAAAAATGAGATACTTTTTTTACTAACTAAAACCTACTTAACTAATCTTACTGCTGTTCCGTAAACCAAAAGTTCAGCTGCTCCGCTCATAACTTGAGAGGTAGTAAATCGGACACAAACAATTGCATCTGCTTCTAATTTTTCTGCCTCCACAACCATTCTTTCAACTGCTGATTTTCTTGCCTCATCTAATGCTTCCGTGTATTCTTTAATTTCTCCACCTACTATATTTCTTAAACCAGCCAAAATATCTTTACCAATATGTTTGGCTCTGATGGTATTACCCCGAACTAAACCTAAAGTTTCTTTGATTTCTTTTCCCGGAATTTTATCTGAAGTTGTAAGTATCATAATTTTTTTTCTTTTATTCTTTCTCTAATAAGAGATATTAGAATAATAATTACTCCCAATATTATTGCAATAATCCCCCACCTTACTATAAATGGAATTTCCGTGTTTTCAAAAAACTTATACAATCCAAACCCAATTAAGATAAAAATTCCGATAAAAAAAACTATTAACCCTAAAACATTTAACGGTTTCATTTTTCCATTATAGCATACTTAATTTAAAAGAAAAAAGCCCAATAAGGTAAAACTAATTGGCATATTGATTGTATCGGGGGCAGAAAAAATATCCAGTTTGCGGCTTTGGAAATTACTACTTTGTTTCATCAAGAATTATCCTGTCTTTGAATCCGCCTCTTCTCTCAGCTTTCTTTTTTCTTAAAGATTCTAATTTTTCTTTATCAATTTTCTTAAAGTCGCAAATAGCATAAATAATCTCCAAGATGTCAGCTAATTCTTCTTCGCTGCTCTCTTTTAAAAATTCATTGGCCTCCTCTTGGAGTTTTTCTTTTAGCTTTTGCCAATACTCCTCATCCCCAGCAATATGAGTTATTGGAACATCCCCTTTCTGTTTTATAATTTCAGGGATTTTGTCTCTGACAAGTTTATTGTATTTCATATTTTATCCTTTCCAATTTTAATTGTTCTATTTGGAAAATGCTACTTAGAGTATACGCTTATTATTCAAATCCGTCAAACTTGAAAAATAAAAATCGCCTAGCGCTGGGCTTTTTTGATTACTTAAAAATTAAAAATCAAACCGATGCCGATTTCGGCTCAAAAACAGTAATCTAATTAAATCTTTGATAAAAAATTATGCTTTTTTGCTAGCAATCTGTTGAACAGCAAGCAAAACAACTGAGGCACCTAAAGCTATTAAAACCCAGGCGAGCTCACTTTTTCCAATCCAAAACAATTCATTTATTACTACTATGACTGAAATAATAAGAGCAATCCAAGAAAGAGCTTTCATAATTTTATTAAAATTAGATAAAACAGCGACCTTTATAATTTTATTATATCAAAAAATCACCTCTTTGGCGATAAAAAACTACCTAGCGATGGGGATTTTTAGCCCTGTTTTGGGGGAATTTCAAGGATAGATTAAAACGCCTGTTAAAAGCTTGACATTTTTTATACAAAATGATATAATACAAATATAGTTTAGAACATTTTTAAAACTGAAAAATGAATGAAAGGGTAGAACCATGGAAAAGACTGTTCTGTTTGTGAGGCATCCATCTGTCAGATGGACCGATGGGCTCTTAAGAAAAGCGGAACAAGAAGAAAAAGACATAGAAACTTATGTCCCAATTGACAAACAAGGAATGGAAATGGTTAAACTTCTCTTGGTTTATTTGAAAGCGAATCTTCCTCGAATCTTGAAAAGAAGACCTTTCAAAATCCATACCAGTCCACTCAAGAGAGCGAAGGATATGGCGAGGATTATAAGTAAAGGCCTTGCCGAACATCTTTCGGTGTTAGAATATTTTACTGAAGTTCCCTGGATAAACAAAAAAGCCGAAGCACTGGCAATCGTTGAAGAAGCAAGACAAAAAAGGATTCATCCGGTAAAGCTTTGGTTGAACAAAGAAGAGCTCTGCTCTAAAATCCTACAAAAGCTGAATAACCATCTTCTGCTAATTGAACAAGGATTGAAATACTTTGAAGAATCCACAACTCCAGTAAATATTGTATTTTCTCACCGTCTTACTATTACCTTAACACTCTGGCTTATCCAGCAGAAAAACAAAAGAAGAAAAAATCTGACTATTATTAAAGATGACCTTTCTGATATTACTACTCTCACAGGAAAATTAGCCTATACCTCAATAAGTCAGATTGAGCTGAGTGCGAAGGGTTGGGATATTGTCTCAATTGGCCAAGTTCCTCATTTGGAAAAAGAGCCTAAATTAATAGGGGGTTCATTCTAAAATACTTAGAACCCCCTTTTAAAATTCTTTAAAAATTTGTATTATATAATAAAAGTAAATTAGGGACCAGGACTTTTTAGTATTCTTATTTTTAAAATGCCTAAATTAGGATCACAAAACCATATTAAACCCTCAAGAGAAAATTTAGCCAAAATTTTGGCTAATTATGGTATTTTAGAATTTGATTTTAAAGTTGATCCGAGTGGAGTAGAAAATACAACATTTATAATTACCACTAAAGAGAAAAAATATGCAATGCGTGTATATCGCCAAAGAAGAAGAACTGAAGATGAAATTCGTTTAGAGGTTGAATATATAAATTTCTTGATAGCAAATAAAATTCCTGTGCCTAAAATTATTTGTACTGTTGATAATTATTTTATCTCGCATACAAAAATAAAAGATAAAACATGGCGCAGTATCTTAATGGAATTTATAGAAGGCAATCATCCTTCCTATTATTCACCAAGTTTATTAAAAGAACTTTCTTATTTACAAGCAAGAATGCATAAATTAGCAACGTGTTTTGAATCCAAATTATCGCCTGTTCTAAAGCTTTGTGACACAAATAAAAAAGTGAAGGATTTTCTCTTTACTGATCTCCTTTCTGTTAATAGTATTGATGTATCAAAAATCAAAAATAAGGAAGTCAAAGATTTTATTCTAAGGGCAAAAAGTTTTACTCTTGATATTAGTGAGTTACCAATAGCAATTGTCCAAAAAGACATACATGCACCAAATATTTTAGTAAAAGATAATAAGGTATCAGGGATATTGGACTTTGATGATTTATTTCACGGCCCTATTGTTACTGGTTTAGCTTTTGCTCTTTGGGATATATTCGTAAAAAATAAAAATGTAAATGATTTGTATGGCTATATTCAGAACTATAATTCCATAAGAAAACTTTTGCCTCAAGAAATTAATAAACTGAGGGGGTTTTTGTTGCTCCGGAATTACATAATGGGTGTTGTTGAATTCTTGATTGGTGGTGAAAGTTCTCAAGGTACTTTCATGATGAAAATTGATGAATATTTTGATATGGAAAAAGAGATCCAAAAACTTACGGTAGAAAATTCGCTTTCAGCATAAATTTTTAGAGAATATAATGTAAAATTATGGAAAGGCTTAATAAACAAAATATACTTCCCTATCTTGAAAAAGATGTATTCCCCCACCTTGATTTTGTCAGCAAGGGGAAATTGGAGGGATTCAAAGATGCCGGAGGTGGATTAGTCTCTGAAGTATTGCGTTTAGTTGTTGACGGGACACCTTTTTATATAAAACAGGCAGTTCCAGGAAGTAAAAAATATTTAATAGTTTTAGACATAGAAATCCCTATAGATTTTGACCACATTTTCAGTGACGAAAGGCAAATCTATGAAGCTAAAGCATTGCGAATTTTTGAAAAAGTTATCGGCTATGGTATTGCCCCTCATATCTATTACCATGATGTGAGAAATATGGTTTTAGTCCTTTCTGAAGTTCTGACTCCCAAAGCAAATTTATTTGAGAATGTAATTGATAAAGAAATAAATTTAGACGCTTCTAAAAAACTGGCTGAGATTGCTGCTGAATTGGTTAATAACACTTATGGAAAAGTTAAACCATTGCGTTCTACGGCCGGAGACAAGAAAACAAAATTTATCAAATTGAAATATCAGTGTCTTGAAGTTTACTCCAAGCTTGATTCCCGATCAAAAAAATTGGTTAAAGAGGCACAGACAGAACTTGTAAAAGAAAGCATGAAAATTAATAAAGTATTAGTTCACGGCGATTATCATCCTCGTAATATTTTAGTTGAGGGTCCAAAAGTTGGAACTTGCGATTTAGAAGAAGCTCATCTTGGAGACCCTGCATTTGATATAGGCATACTTTTAGGCTCATACCTTTTAAGAATCGAGTATCATAAAAACATCAGAAATGCTGGAATAAAAGCTGTTTTAGCGATGATTAAGACCTTCATGGATAAAATCAACGTTCCTGAAAATAAAAATAAACTTGAGAATAGAATCAAAAAACATATGGGTGGTTTAATGCTCTGCAGAGTAGATGGTTTTTCCGGTGCCTGGACAAAGTGGTTTAAAAAAGAATCCGCTAAAAAATCTATGAGAAAAAATGCAACCCAACTTATTTTAGATGATTCTACTCCTTTACCTAAATTAATCAAAAAATTATATCCTCCAAATTAACCCGAGTAGACCAAAGAAACAAAAAAACCCGTGAAGGGCTTTTTTATTTAACTCTATTTTGGGGAAATTTCAAGAGGAGATTAAAAGGCCTGAGAATTTTTTTAGGGAAAAGTTAAGATAGATTACAGCAGCAATCAATCCAGCTGCTCCAAACAAGATATCTTCTAAAAAATCAACCTTTATTTCTTGTTTTGCGTCAAAAAACAGTTTTGTGCCAAACAGTTGATCAATGTTATACTGCAATATTTCCCAAAGAAAAAGAGCAACAAACAAAACAGCAAAAAGGTAAAGCAATAAGTTTCTTTTTTTAACTTCTTCCCCGCTTATCTTCATAACAGGCAGCCAGAGCAATGAGAAAATTATTAAAGCAAAGAAAGCTACAGCAAAATGAAGAAACCTATCGTATTGGAAGCCCAGGTCATGGAGAATTAAACTAGCAGGAGCACTTAAAAGAACTATGAAAAAAGCAAAATACTCAATCTTTTTCATCCATTCAACCTTAACAGTTTTTTTAATTTTTGCATCAAAGTAATAAAAAAAACGAGGCAGAAGAATTAGCAAAGGTATAACAAAGCCGTAAGGAATAATAACAATGCCTCTACCTTTTGTAAAAAGCTCAATTAAAGCAGTAGCAATTGAAATGGCTAAAGAAGCAATAATCATAAAAAAGCTCCGGGGTTTGGATTCGAACCAAAGTTACATGGTCCAGGGCCATGTGTCCTACCGCTAGACGACCCCGGAATGTTAGATTCTAAGGTATTTCCTGACGGCGATCAAGCTGGAGAGAATGCCCAGGCCGATGCCGGTGGCGAGTTGGATTAAGATTAGAGTCCAGAAATTGCTGAGGAATAAGCTGAAAATGCTTATTTCAGGCGCAATTACCCTGATTTTTGAGTCAAGACCATAACAAATGCCAAAAGTTATTATAAGGGTAATTAGAGTGGCAATAAATCCAACGATTGCTCCTTGGATTAAAAATGGTCCTCTAACAAACCAGTTTGAAGCGCCAACCAACCTCATAATTGAAATCTCCTCGCTTGAATTATAAATTGCTATTCTGATGGTGTTGAAAGCAACTAAGATAGCGATTGCTCCAAAAATTATGCTAAAGAAAATTCCTACTTTATTAATACCAGAAGTTACTGAAAAGACCTTCTCAATTACTGGCTTTCTTTGGTGATAATCAACCTTGTCAATTAAATTTCTAAAAGGACCTGTTTCTAAAAAATTGGTAACTTGCTCGTATTGAGAGACCTGCCAGGCCTTAATATTTAAAGAAGCCAAAAAGGGATTGTAGCCAACCTCTGTTAATGACTCCATTAAAACCGGGTCGTCTCTGTGCTTTTCAATAAATTTCTCAAGGGCTTGTTCTCTGGAAACATATTCAATATCTTTGACCTCAGGAATTCTAGAAATCTCTGATTTAACTTCCCAAATATCCTCTGGTAAAACATCTTCTCCAAAATAGACGGAAATGTCAACCTTTTCCTGCAAACCAGAAATTAAAATCTTGGAAGCTGGGTTTAAAAGAAAAAGCAAGGTTGCCAGAGAAATAACCATTACCATAATTAATATAGTTGCTATACTCAAACCAATGTTCCGTGAAAAACCCTTCCAACCGGTTTTAATTATTCTCTTAAATGATGTTAACATAATTTTACAAAATGAAGCGGCCGCGCTCTTCGTCCCTAACTACTTTTCCCTGATCTAAGGTAATTACTCGTTTCCCCAGAGAATTGATTACCCCTTTATCATGGGTAGATAAAACAACAGTGGTTCCAAGCTCATAGATTTTTACCAAAAGCCGGATTATATCAAAGGTATGATAGGGATCAAGATTACCGGTCGGCTCATCAGCTAAAATAACATCTGGACGATGAATAAGGGCTCTGGCAATAGCTACTCTTTGCTTCTCGCCTCCAGAAAGTTCGTTGGGAAAATTATCAGCCCTGTCTATCAACCCGACGAGCTCTAAAACTTGAGGCACGTCTCTTTGAATCTCTTTCTCGGCCGCTCCCATTACCTCCATTACATAAGCGATATTTTCATAAGTTGTTTTTGAAGGAAATAATTTATAGTCCTGAAAAACCGTGCCAATCCTCTGTCTTAATTGGGGAAGCTGAGGTTTTTTTATTTCATGGATATCCTGGCCGTCAAAAAAAATCTGGCCCTGAGTTGGTTTTTCTTCAGCTAAAATCAGTTTAAGTAAGGTTGTCTTACCGGCTCCTGATTTTCCAACAATAGAAACAAATTCTTTTCCGTCTATTTTAAAAGAAACATTATCCAAAGCAACTGTTGGATTATTGCCAGAACGAGAAGGATAAGTTTTTGTGATGTTTTGTATTGATAACATTATATTTTCAACTCAGCTTCAATGAATTGATCCAGATTTCCATCTAAAACCTCTTCTACATTTGAATTCTCCACGCCGGTTCTAAGGTCTTTAACTAACTTATAAGGATGTAGGACATAGGACCTGATTTGGTTTCCCCAGCCGGCAGAGACCGCCTTGCCTTTAATTTCTTTCAATTCTTCCTTGCGTTCTTTTTCTTTTAACTGATAAAGTTTAGCATAGAGAATTTTCATTGCTTCTGCTCTGTTTAGACCCTGCAATCTTTCTGATTGTGAAGAAACAGCAATTCCTGTAGGAATATGGGTAATCCTTACAGCTGATTCTTTTTTATTTACATATTGCCCACCCGGACCTGAAGCTCTAAATGTATCTAATCTTAAATCTTCGTCTTTTATTTTAATTTCTCCTTGTTCTTTTTTCCCTATTTCAGGCAAAACCTCAATCAAAGCGAAAGAAGTATGACGGAGTTTTTTAGCAGAGAAAGGAGATTGTCGAACTAATCGATGAACGCCTGTTTCTTTTTTCAAAAACCCATAAGCATAATTCCCTCTAATTTCCAGAGTTGCTGATTTGGTTCCAATTCTTCCTTCCGGTCCCCCTGCTTCACCAAAGGACTGATGGATAATTTTTACCTGAAATCCTTTTCTTTCGCAATACCGCTCAAACATTCTGATAAGCATTGTTGTCCAATCCTGGGCATCTATTCCACCAGCTCCAGCAAAGAGCTCTAAAATAGCATTATTTCTGTCGTATTTCCCAGAGAGAAAAACTTTAATTTCTTCTTTTTTTATTTCTTCTGCTAAATTCTGACTCTCCCCTTGTTGAATTTTCTTTTCAAGATTTCTTATTCTCTCAATTTCTTCTTTTAAATTAGCAATCTCCTGATTAATTTCAATAGCTTTCTCTTTATTTTTCCAAAAATCAGGCTTCTGGGCTTCTTTTTCAAGTTCTTTTAATCTTTTCTCCTTATTTTCAATGTCAAAGCCCGTCCATCAAATGATGGAGTCGCTTCTCTAATTCTTCAATTTTAACCTCAGATTTTTCCATATTACCAATCCATCAAATGATGGTATTATTTACTCTAATTTACCACACTTCCCCAAAAAAATCAAAAAAACAGCCCTATTGAACTTTGCTGGTCCAAGAGAGCTTTTTGAAAATTAATCGTGCTTTGTCTTAAAAATAATCAGTATTTGTCCGGGGACAAAAGCGGTACCGACTGCTGCAAGTAGCGCAACAAGCAAACATCTTCCAACCTCATTTCCCGTAGCAGCAACACCAACAGCTGAAAAGAGAAGGATCATCCCAAATATAAGTCTATACATAACAATCTCCTTTCTTGAATTTTTATATTGTTTCTTATCTAAACGCGAAGATTCCTATAGCAACTCCCATCGGAAGCGTTATCAGAAGCAATATCTTTGAAGAACCAGGAAGTGCAAAATGAAGGACTCAAAAGATCAAACTGTATACCACTATTCCAACAAGCCACCTTGTCCATCTTTTTTTTGTTTTTTCTAACATTCTGTCTCTCCTTATATTTTTCAATCATTTCTTTCTTTATTCTTTTGTAAAACTACAATACTTGCATTATACACCTATCCTCTAAATTTGTCAATGAAAATAAAAAGAGCCAGAGGTCGGATTCGGACCGACGACCTGAGCTTTACGAAAGCCCTGCTCTTCCACTGAGCTACTCTGGCATAATTGAGCGGGATACCGGGATTGAACCGGCGCTTCAACCTTGGGAAGGTTACGTACTACCACTATACTAATCCCGCTTCCAAATACTTTTGAATTTCTCCCACCAGGTTTTTTCTTCCTCTTTAACTTCTTCTTTTTCTCCCTCTTTTTCTTTAGTAATAACCACTACCTCCGTACCAGAAGGCTTTAAACCAAGTTGTTCTAGAGCTGCTCTTTCCAAAGATTCCTTACTTCCTGCCTGAGAAATGTTTTCTTTTAACTCTTGGTTTTTTTGTTCTAAAACCTCAATTTCTCCTTTTAAACTTGTGATTCTTGTAGTAAGTTGAGCTCTCCGCTGGTTAGTCTTCAAATTTGTAACAATTAAAAATCCTATAACCAGCAAAAATAACACTCCAAACAATATTGAAAAAAATATATTTTTCCAAGAACTTAGCTTTTTCTTTTTTCTAAACTTTGCTATCATAGATTAATGTCACTTAAACCTAAAACAATTTTTAAAATAATCTGGATTACCTTAATTTCTCTGGTTGTTTTAAGTATGGTTTTTCTTGCCTTAGCTCCTCTGTTCCGTTAACTTCTTTATCCTAACAAATTTTTTCAATATTTTCAATTTATTAAACGAGGACGGGTCTCGTTGCAACGAAACCCGTCCTCGTTGATATTTTGGAATACTCTAAGAAAACTTTTTCAAAATTGAAAATCTAATTGTCTTAATCTCTGGTGATTTCAAAAGGAGAGCGGCTAAGAAATAAACGAGAATTCCAGCCAAGCCGGATATCGCAGCTTGTGAGAAAATCCCCCAGAAGGTTTGCATATCAACAAATTCAGCTACAGTTTGACGAACAAAATAACAAGCAAAACCCAATAAAACACCTGAAGCTAAAATCTTAACGCAAGATTCAAATATCTCTTTTATTCTAAAATCCCCTATTTTCTTATACAGAAGCATCAAAAGCAAACTTATCTGAAATATTCCTGAAACAGCTAAAGCTAAAGGAAGGCCAATAACTGAATTCTCTTTGATTCCCTGAAGGTCAAGAAAAGTTATTAAAAACCTTTGAAAAGCATTTTCAAACCCTAAAACCCAGACAAAGAAATAACATAAAACAATATTTAATCCTACTGTAAATAAAGTTACTAAGGCAGGTATTTTAGTATTTTGAAAAGCATAAAAAGTTTTAGAAATTAAAAGCACGAGTCCATAAGCAAAAATAACAAAACTAAAAATGCCCAAACAGGCAGCAGTAAGTTGAGTATCAGCCCAGCCGAATTTCCCTGTTCCTAAAATTACTCTAACAATCTGAGCTCTTAAAATAAATATCAAAATACTAACAGGTACAATTAAAAAAAGAATCTGTCTGAAAACAGAAGAAAACCCTTGAATAAGTTTTTCTTTATCTTTCTTAGAAAAATATAATGCTAAAAATGGAAAAGCAGCAGTAGAAAAAGAAATAGCAATAAGGGTTATTGGAAGCTTCTGAAGATTATTTGCTAAGTTAAACACCGCAATGCTTCCCGCTGCCAAAGTAGAGCCAATAGCAGTAATTACTATTAAATTAATCTGGCCCGCAGCCAAGCCAATAGCTCTAGGAATAGTTAATTTTACAGCCCTAAGAAAACCGGGTTCAGAAAAGTTTAAAACTTTTTTAGGCCTGAATCCAACTTTCAAAAGAATAGGAATCTGAACAAAAAGATGAAGAAAAGCTCCAAATACAACTCCCCAGGCAAGCCCTTTTAATCCCATCAAAGGAACAAAAAACATAATTCCGAAAATAATTCCAAGATTATACATAATAGGGGCTAAAGAAGTAACAAGAAATCTTTTAAACACGCGCAGAATACCGGAAATAATATTGCTTATCCCAAGAAGAATCGGGCTTAAAAACATAATTCGGGTTAGCAAAACAGCTGACTCTTTTTTATCTCCAATAAATCCAGGAACAATTATAGAAAGAATTTGAGGGACAAAAATAATTAAAACAGCAGCTATTACAATTAAAGAAATAAAAAAGAGGTTTACAAGATTAGAAAAGAATCTCCATGCTTGCTCATGGGAACGAACTAAATACTCACTAAAAATAGGTATTATAGCAGCTGAAATAGCTCCCATGATAAGAACCGTAGAAATAAAATCGGGTATTCTAAAAGCAGCATAATAAATATCAAGTTCATCTCCTGCTCCAAAACTGCCGGCTAAAAGGCGGTCTCTAAAAAGACCTAAAAGACCGCTAATCAAAGACGCTGCTGCCAAAATCCCAGCAGCAGAAGCAATCGTCTTTGTTTTAGAATTAAAAATGTGATTATACATATCTCCGCAAAATTACAATTGGGGTTTGTTGATTAGATTGGCCAGCCGGGTTGTCTTTTAAGATTTCTAAGATTAATTTTTCTTTGCCTTTTAAATCTTGGCTTTTCCCCAAAAGATTTCTACCCAAATCATTTACATCCGCTACGGCAAATGGAAAGCCAAATTTATTTCTTAGTTGGTCGCAAAGCTTATCACAATCTCTTGGCCCTAATATTCCTATTTTAGCATATTGAGGAAATGCCTCGCCATAAAAACCATCTATTTGATTAATCTGATTGCCAGCTACTCGATAAAAAGTTCCAGAAATTCCAAAAATTTTAGCCACACCGCTGCAGAAACAAGCAAATAAAATTCTTGGCAGACCTGCTAAATTAATAGCTACCTGCATTTTCAAAGGATTTCCTACTGAAAAACCATAGGGTGTCTTTTTGGCAAATTTTGAAAGAAACCTTGCCCAAAACCCAACTTTAACATCTGATTTCTGAACTACTCTGCCCTGAATAATTGAAACAATTTTTTGGCATAAAACAATGATATCGTTCTTTTCAGCAACAGGCAGAACATATTTAGAAATAATACTATATAAATTATCCGATGTTGTAATAAAGTGCGTCTTTATTGGATATCTATTATACTCCATAGTTTAATCTTACTATTTTTCCCTTGATTTTTCAACTTATAATAAACTTGCACTTGACAAAGGGGCTTGGGTTTGGTAAAATATAAGTGTCTTAGCAAGATGAGTGATCGCTCTCCCGCTTAGCGGGAGGGAGGAAAGTCCGGACACCCATTTCAAAAGCAGTAGTTCCTAATAAGGCTACCGTCTACCGTAGGTAGATAGAGGTGCGAACAGAGACGAGTCCCCGCCCCAGGCGGGGGGTGAAACGGCTAAATCCTTGCTGGGTGCAAGAACAAACCAAAAAATCGGGAATTTGACTCAATTTTTTGGAAAAAGTAGTTCGCTTAGATAGATGGTCACATAAAACAGAATTCGGCTTACAATCTTGCTAAGACAACAAAAAGGAGGACGCAATTCATTGGCGATTGCCTCCTTTTTGTTTAGAGAAAAACCCGAAAACCTTGACATATTTAAATTATGGGTATATAATATAGGTGTTGTTTAAAAAGTGAAAACTAACAGTGCTGAAAGGGAACAAAAATGAAAATGTCTGAAATCAATGAACAGAATTGTGAAGTAGCAGCTTGGGCAAACGAACTTCGGGCAGTTGTTATTGCTCAAAAAATGCCACACCGGGCGGCCAAAATTGCTAAAGTAGTGCCACACCGGGCGGCCGAAATTGCTAAAGCAATGCCAGACCGGGCGGTCGAAATTGCTAAAGCAATGCCAGACCGGGCGGTCGAAATTGCTCAAACAGTGCCAGACCAAACGGTCAAAATTGCTGAAGCAGTGCCAGGCTATGCGACCAAAATTGCTCAAGCAATGTCAGGCTATGCGGCCGAAATTGCTCAAGCAATGCCAGACCGGGCGGTCGAAATTGCTCAAGTAATGCCAGGCTATGCGGCCAAAATTGCTCAAGTAATGCCAGACCGGGCGGTCGAAATTGCTAAAGCAGTGCCAAGCCAAGCGGCCCAAATTGCTCAAGCAGTGCCAAACCGAGCAGCCGAAATTGCTAAAGCGTTCAGAATAGAAGATTAATTTTTTGTTCTGAATGCTTAGAGTCCCTCTATTCAAAGGGACTTTTTTATACCTTATATTCGAAACTAAGCCTGGTTTAGTTAACGAAAAACTAAACCAGGCTTAACTTAGCCGAGCTAAGTTTAAATTAAGGACTGGGTTTTGGATTTGGCGTCTAAGGCTTCATTTACTAATCTATCCGCCTCTTTATTTTTATCCCGGGAAATTAGTTTAAATTTTACTTTCTTAAAATCAAATTTTAAATTCCAAACTTCTAAAAATAAGGGTTGAATCTTTTCATTTAAAATTTTATATTGGTTATTTAATTGTTTTACCAAGAGTTCAGAATCAGACCTTATTTCAACTTCTGAATTTTTGGCTAATTTTTTGCCGAATAAAGCTTTAAATTTTTTTAAAGCGAAGATCACAGCTTTGTATTCTGCTTCGTTATTAGTAAAACGCTCTCCTAAATATTCAGAATATTGTTTTATACTCTGACTTTTCTCATTGCAAAACACCACCCCGATTGCTGCCGGACCCGGATTGCCCCTGGAACCTCCATCTGCATATATAATTATTTTCTTCATAATTAATCAAGGTATTCTATTAAGCATTCTTTGAATTCTTCTAAGTCCTCATTTTTAATTTTAAATCCCGATGCTTGGGGATGTCCTCCATAGGTTATAAGGTTTTTTGAACAATTTTTCATTGCTTCTACTGTATTAAATCCAGCAGGCGCCCTTATGCTGCCTTGGCTTTCTGTCTTATCTTTTTTATATAAAAATACTGGTCTTTGATATTTCTGAGAAATTATTGCTGCCACTACTCCCAATAAAATTAATTCCCAATCAGGACTTCCCTCAAAAATAATTGCTTCTGCTTCTCTGCCTAAAACTTTCTCTTCAACCTCGGCTGTTATTTCTTTTATTCTTTTTCTTTTTTGAACGTTGTTTTCCAATAACTTGCTGGCTAATTTCTCTGCTTCTTTTTTACTGGAAGCGGTTAAAAGGCGGAAAGCAGCTGGCAATCTATTCTCAATATTTCGAATATTCAAAAGAGAATTAACTTTATAAACTTGCTGAAGCAAAGTTAAAGATTTAAATGGTTCTAACTCAAATAATGCCTGAATTCCCGGCCGCCAGCTCGTTTTTAAGAAACTTAACCCTTCTCTAATCATTTCTTCGTTTTCGTCAATTCTCGGCATCATATCAGCAATGGTCGCCATAGCTGTCAATTCTAAAAAATTTTTTCTTAAATTCTCCGTCATTCCTTCTTTCAAAAGAAGCTTAGCTAACCTAAAAATAATTCCAACTGTAGCAAATTGTTTGAAGGGATATTTATCTCCTTTTTGTTTTGGGTCAACAACAATAGAAGCTTCAGGAACTTTATCCAATATTTCGTGATGCTCGATAATTATTACTTCAAATCCCAGTTTTTTGGCTATTTTCACTTCTTTGAAATTTCCAATGCCGCAGTCTAAAACTAACAATAAACCCCTCACCGCTTTTCCTGGAAAAGTGGTGAGGGGTAAAGCAGGAACTTTTTTTGATAGATATTTGAGGGCTTTTTCATTTATCCCATAACCTTCTTTTTCCCGGTCAGGAAAATAAATTGCAGTAATCTCGCCCCCCAAATTCTTAATAGATTCTTTTAAAATAATTACTGAAGTTACTCCATCTAAATCAGCATCGCCATAAATAATTATTTTTTCTTTTGATTTTATTGCTTTTAAAATCCGGTTAGCTGTCTTCTTTAGATTTTTGATTTCAGTTTTCATTTCTCTAAAATCTTTAAACCCGGAAGTTCTTCTCCAGAAAGAAACTCTAACATTGCTCCCCCGCCTGTGGAAATATGGTCAAATTTTTCTCGCAAACCAAATTTAGATAAAGCAGAAATAGTCTCTCCGCCCCCGACAATTTTAAAGGCCTGATGATTCTTAGCAATTTTCTCGGCAATCACTTTCGTTCCTTTCTCAAATAATGGTTCTTCAAAACGTCCTAAAGGACCTGACCAAATAATCATTTTTGCCTTTTCAATTATTTTAGAAAATACTTCAATGGTTTCCGGCCCAATATCAAAGAGTTTTTCGTCTTTTCTTACTCTTCCAGGTCCTGTTTCCCGAACATAAAATTTGCCGGTTTCATCTGGCGAGGCAACAGCATCAATAGGGAGATGAAGTTTAGTGGAAGTTAAATTAAACTTGGTAATTTCTTTTGCTACTTCTTCTGACGGCCAGGGTCTTCCAACACAAATTCCTTTTATTATCAAAATAGCATTGGCTATCTTCCCTCCAATAAGTAAATGGTCGGCTTTTTCTAAAAATTGTTTAATCACTTTAATTTTGCTTGAAATTTTAACCCCACCAATAATTGCTACCAAGGGCCGCCAGGGTTCTTCCAAAACCCTAGAAAGAATTTTAACCTCTTTTTCAAGTAAAAGCCCGGCTCCTGAAGGTAAATATTTGGGCACTCCGACAATTGAAGCATGGGCTCGGTGGGAGACGCCAAAAGCATCATTGATGTAAACATCGGCTAATTTAGCAAGCTCCTTAGAGAAACTTCGGTCATTTTCTTTCTCTTCTTTATGGAACCTTAAATTTTCCAAAAGCAAAATTTCCCCTTCTTTCATCTTCTCTGCCTGTTTCTCAATTTCTTTTCCAATACAGTCCGGGGCTTTTGTTATTGAGAGGTCTAAATATTCTGCCAATTTCTCTTGAACTTGGTTTAATCTCAAAGTTTCTACTACCTTTCCTTCTGGCTCACCTAAATGACTCATCAAAATTACTTTGGCTTTATTTTTAATCAAATATTCAATGGTAGGGATGGTCTGTTTAATTCGAAAATCATCCCCAATATCCCCTTTTTTATTTAAAGGAATATTAAAATCACACCTTACTAAAACTCGTTTATTTTTGACATCAAGGTTTTTGAGAGTTCTCATTTTTTTCCAAGGACTCCTCTAAGGTTTTTCTTAATTCTGTTAAATTAACTGGTTTTCGTTTTCTTTTTAAGGGCTCGGGTCTTTTTTTTGGCCTTCCAAAAGAAACCGGCTCTTCTTTTACTGCTTTTTCTAAGGAAATTGACGGGGCTGATTCTTTTGAGCCGCCACTTTCTCTTACTTTTTTTAAACAGGCCTTACAATACACCGGTCTCCTGCCATCTGGCGGGAAGACCACTTTTGTAGGCTTGCCGCATAACGAACAGGTGGCATCATAAAGAACAGGAGCTTTGGGAGCTTGAGCTGAGACAGCCGGCATCTCCAAAAACCCCGCCCATTTGGTAATTTTTTCTTCAACCTCTCCCCGAAGAGTTCCGTATCTTTCCCGAGAAACTTTTATAATCTTTTCTTTGTTGGAAACCTCGGCTCTTGGAAACGGAGCTAAGGTTTCAGCGGAAAAAGGTCTTCCCGCTACCCCATCAATCATTAATTTTAAATAAACGTTATATTTTGCCAAATTAACAATATCTCCGGCAGTAAAATCCGGGATAAATTCTTTTTCTAAATATTCGGCATCTTCTGCCCCGACTCGGAAAGAAATTAAAGTCCCGACATTACCAAAAACAGCATCTCTAACCGTCTCATCCATTTGGGCAATGTATTGATGAGCCAAAATTAAAGCTAATCTATATTTTCTTGCTTCAGAGAGAATATTAACAAATGATTCGGTGGCAAAGTTTTGAAATTCATCTACATATAAAAAGAAATCTCTTCTTTTCTCTTCGGGCATATCCACTCGGGACATAGCAGCCAACTGTATTTTTGTAATTAAAAGAGCTCCCAATAACATTGAATTATCCTCCCCTATTCTTCCTTTTGATAAATTTAAAATTAAAATTTTTCCTTTATCCATCACTTCCCGCATATTAATAGCCGAGCCAATCTGACCAATAATATTTCTAATCAGGGGAGCTGAAATGAATTGACCAACTTTGTTTTGAATAGCTGCTGTAGCTTCCACTTCATATCTTTGAGTATAACGGGCAAATTCATTAACCCAAAATGACTTAACCATTGGATCAGTAATTTTCTCTACCACTTTTTTCCGAAAATCTGAGTCAGACATCATCCTATTAATCCCAAGCAGGGTTGAACCCGGATATTCAAGAAGAGCCAAAATAGAATTATTTAAGATGTATTCCATTCTGGCAGACCAGACATCAGGCCAGATTTTCTTAAACACGCCCATCAATCCACCAGCTACTAAATGCCGATGCTCTAAGTCAACTCTTTCCATAACATTAAAGGCAATGGGATATTCTAAATCAGCAGGATTAACATAAATAACATCATTAATCCGATCTGAAGGAACAAAATCCAATAATTCTTCAGCTGCCTCTCCATGAGGGTCAACAAAACCCACTCCCCGGCCTTGCTGGATATCCTGAATAGCCATATTTTGAAGCATAGCCGTCTTTCCCATCCCGGTTTTACCAACAACATAAACATGCCTCCGTCTATCATCGGGTTTAATGCCAAATTTCTTTCGGATATTACGGAAAGTTGTTTCAGCGAAAAGATTAATTTCGTTATTAATCATATTGATATCTATTCTGTAGGTAGTCCTGGAGGTGCCTCTCCTTTCTTTGCTTCAATGCGTTCAACAAAAGGAGCTCGAGCAACTCTTCGGCCAGGAAAGTGAAATATAGTAGCCATCTCTTCGGTATTTAAGATAAAAGATGAAGGCCAACGACCCTTTCGTGGAAACAAAGGAGGAAATCTTAATTTATATTTTCTAAATAGAGATCTTTTTCTCAAATATAATCTCCGATTTAAAACAAGATTTAGGGGCAAAAACCAGCTTTTATGAATTTTAGTTAGAGTTTTCCCCCAAGGCACTAAAGCATTAAGATTTTGAGTAAAAAAAGCAGAGAAAAAGGCAAGAACGAGCCGAAGCTTTGGTTTAAAGAAAACGTCTCTTTTGCCAAGATAAATAAACCGGGCACTGGCCTTAAAGCCGCGTTTTGTCATTTTTTGCTCTACTCCACTAATTATTTCTCTTTCTCCAGGAGTAAGTTTCATTTCTGGCGGAATGAGTTCTTTTTCCTCTTTGGGTAGGCCTCCGGGTGGTTCTCCGGTAACTAAAATATCAGCAACTTCCATAATCATTGGTTTTCTTACTGGAACCTTTTTTGTTCTTCTGGCAAGCTCATCTCTTATCTTTTCTCCTTCTTTTACCCAGGGAAGTTCTTCATCAGTAACTGGACTAGCTGTAATCTGAACCCAAAGCTGCTCTCCCGGTTTTATTTTTGCCATTGCCTCAAGAAGACTAGCCAAGGGGTCAATTCTTTTTTCCTCTAAGGGCTCGCGTTCTGTTTCAAATTTGAGATAGGTTTTAATTGGATAGGGATTTTCTTTCAAAAGTTTGTAATCAGAACCCCAAAGGTCCCAATCCTTATTTGGAATATCTTGAGGGACATATTTTGTATAATCGTCAGCTATGGAAATCTCAGCTTCAGGATATTGAGAATAAATAGCTGATTCAACTGGGTCCCGACTTTTCTCCGGAATTCTGATAAAAAAGTGGGGCTCTCCGCCAATCGAGGCAATTTCAAATGAATAAGTAAGTATTATTTTCCCCTCAATCCATCTCTCCCACCAAGAACCAGGAGCGTCATAAAGAATCTGCCATAATCCATCTACAACTGTCTCCATAGCCCTGATTGGCTTTAAAACCTCTTTGGGAATCTTTATCTCAAGCAAAATATATTTTGTCTTTTTTAAATAAATATCTGTTTTCCGCCAACGCCAGAGAAAACAAAAAGGCCACCATAAAATAAAAGGTAATGGCAGCCACCACCAGCTTCTTAAAATTTCCCAGACTGGGGAAAGTATTGGAATTAAAATTTTTAATGAATCAAACATTAAAAAATTGAGAAACTTCCTAAGCTTCTCTTACCTTGTACCTTCCTTGAGAGTCCCTGACAAAACAATCGTTATTCTGTAAATTAAGAGAAACTGTATTTTCTTTTACAAAACGTTGTTCTAAAACCCTTTCCAAAACCTCTTTTTTTGATAAAGGTTTTTTTGACTCTTTTAAGATTTTTGAAATTATATCCTTAACTACTCCGGGGGTATATCCCCATTCTGTTAAAGCATAAAGGCCCCTTCCAACTAAAACAAATCTCGGGTCCTTAATTAGTTCATTATGAACAGTAGCTATGTGAATTCCCTTTTGACAAGGAAAAGGTAATTTCTCTATAAGAGTAGCAACTTGGGCAAAATGCAAAGGTTTCTCTTCCCTCTTAAAAACCAAATAGGCCCTGTCTTTTACTCCACGAGGATTAATCTCCAACCAATCTTTTAGACCATATTGCTCTTCAGGATTTTTTTGAATTTGCTTTGAAATGCCAATATATGAAAGAAAAATATCCTTATTTAGCTTCTGATTTTTTAAAAGCTCATTCAAAGAAAAAGTTCTCTTTTCTTTTTTAAATCTATTTATAGTTAATTCTACCACTTTCTTGGCCTGATTTACAGACTCTTTCTTAATTGCCCAAAAAGAATAAAAATCATTGTCTTCTGGAAATCTATTAAAATCATCTCCATTAGATAATAAAAAGAAAATATGGCTTTGGAACTTGTTTCCGCCCAAAACCTGGAGTAAATCATCTTCTTTTTTCAAGCCCCCAAAAGAGGTAAGAATATCTTCAAAATATTTAAAAAGTTTTTGATTCTCCTTAATTCTCGGTTTTATTTTAGAAATCCCATCATCTTCAATTTGACGAATTCTTTCTCTGGTACGGCCATAGCTTTCTCCAATAGCTTCTAATGTTTCTCTTTGCCCTGTTTGCAAACCAAAACGCCTCTCAATAACACCGGTTGTTCTTTGAGGCAAACCTTTTAATAAATCTGCGCAAATTTTTTGATAATTGAAATTCATAATATTTATATGGTTAATTGTTTATTCTCTTATTTAAACATTTTTAAAAATCCCTGTCAAGACCAAAATGCTGGGGATAAAGGAAAATAAAAAAAAGAAGAGTAAAGGAATAAACCCTTCTTTTTTCGCCACTTCTCCCCTCGCATTTGAATGCGAATTGAGAAAGCTTTAGGATTTCTTCATTTTGAATCGAATTTCCCGGCAACGATGAAGCCCAAACCGATACCATGGACACGGACTGCGAGGTGTCGAGAAACAGAAACCTTGCTTGCAATTTTCAGCCCGCTTTGGATAAAAAGTCCGTGGATGAACACCAATCCGAATAATCTCTTTGATTTTTTTAAGAGAAATCTTTGTAGCCGGTACCTGAGTTGCAGTAAGACTCCCGTTAAGAAGCATCTGCCCAGTGACCTGGAAAAACCATTCTTCGGCACCCTCTACTTTCCCTTCAGAAGCAAGTAGTTTCCAATTGGTTGTTACAACCTTACCCTTTGCTTGTTGTTCAATAAGCCGAATCATCTGGGCAACGTCATAAAGAACTAGATTGGACCGTCCATTAGTAAAAACCTGAATATTCCCGGAGGGCTGTCTCTGAATTACAATGTCTGCATTTCCGCCATGGGTAGAACGAGCGAATTTATTCATCTGGGGATTATCAGAAACAATGGTTACCATTTTGAGCATCCGTCCATTAGGGCCTGGGATTTCTTCAATTTTGGCTTTCTCATCAAATTCTGCCTTAGTTGTGGTAAAAAACTGAAGTTGCTCGCGATATTTTGCCCCAAGCGCTGTCACTGCCCATTCTATTGCCGTTTGTGGGTGACCTGGATGTTGCAGATGAAGAAGCTTGATAATGGAGGCTAAATCAAAAGGATAGCTCCCTATTTTAAGATCGCTATTGATTGTAAATCTCAAAATTTTCTCAAGCACTAAATCATCATCTATACCAAGGGCTTTAGCTACAAGAGTAGCAGCACACTCATTCTTTCTGCGTTTGCCATTGACAGATGGATGCTCGTCAAAACGTCCACCCCCAATACCAATAAGGAGAATACCTTCTTGTTCATAATCTCGGGCTGAACGGCCATCAGGAGTTCTACCACCAGTACTCAAATATTTAACTTTTGCAGTGCTGATCCCGGGAAATTTCTCCCCTCCGAACATCCGGAGCAACCAAATTGCAACAATCTCGTCTAAATGAGGATTTTCATGTGTCATAATCGTATGGAATGTTTCCATTTGATACCTCCTTTCTTTCCTTTTATGTAGTTTACAATGATCAAAATCTGAACTGCTTACACTATACGCCTATTCTTCCAATTTGTCAACCCTTCACCTTTAGAAAACCTTAAGGTGAATGGTCAAGCTTTTTATTCTCTCCTGTGGCGCCATAAAGCCTGCGAGTCTCGCAGGCTATACCAGGCTACCAAAATTGGGCCGGCGAGGAAGATTGAGGAATAGGTGCCAGCTAAAATTCCGAAAATTAGAGCTAAGGCAAAGTATTTTAAAGTTTCCCCGCCCAAAAAGAAGACAGCTCCAGCTACAAATAAAGTTGTCAGAGAAGTATTAATCTGTCGGCTTAAGGTTTGATTTAAGCTTATATCAACAGTTTCTTTAAATGCCTCCCCTCTTTTCAAAAGATTTTCTCTTATTCTGTCAAAGACAACTACTGTATTGTTAATGGAATATCCTAAAACAGCAAGAAGAGCAGTGATAACTGGAATAGAAATCTCAATGCTATAAAATTTTCCTAAAACCGCGAAAATCCCTAAGGGAATTAAAATATCATGGAAAAGAGCAACGACACTGGCTATTCCATACTGCCAAGACCGCAAAGGCCTCTGAACTTTTCTAAAAGCTAAAGCAATATATACAATCATTGACAATAAGGCTACAACTATAACAATTTTGGTTTTTTGCTTTAACTCTTGACCAATTGTGGGCCCAATTGATTCAAATCGTATCTCCTCTAACTCTCTCTCATCTTGAAGTCTCTCTAAAATCTGCTGATGAATTTCTTCATCAATCTCTTTCATCCTTAGAATAACTCCTTTTTCTCCAGTTGGTTGAACATAAATAGTTCCTAAATCAAATTCATTTAATTTTTCTAATATTTCTTGATTTGACGGTCTTGTTTCTTGATAGTCAATTTCTAAAATGCTTCCGCCGGTAAAATCAATCCCGGGCTTTAAACCGAAAACAACCAAAGCGAAAATACTGGCTATGATTAGAGCTCCGGAGAAAATGAAATATATTTTGCGATGTTTTGTAAATTGAATCATATTACTTCCAAAGAAACCTTATGTCTTCAAATCTAGTATTAGCAAATAATCTTAATAAAGTCCTCGTTATAAATATTGCAGAAAACATGCTTAGTAAAATTCCAATGCTTAAAGTTAAAGCAAATCCTTTAATAAAGCTTGTTCCTAAACCAAACAGGATCAAAGCAACGATTAAGGTAGTTAAATTCCCATCCCGAATTGAAGGCCAGCTTCTTCTAAAGCCCTCTTCTAAAGCAATAGTAAAGCTTTTCTCTTCCTTTAATTCTTCTCTCATTCTTGAAAAAATTAAAATATTGGCATCAACAGCCATTCCAATTGATAAAATAAATCCGCCAATTCCAGCCAAAGTTAAAGTTACTGGAATTAACTTAAACAAACTTAAAATCAAAGCAATATAAATTCCTAAAGCCAAAGAAGCTAAAAATCCAGGAAATCTATAGAAAATTATTAAAAATATAATAATAGCTAAAAAGCCGAACATACCTGCTTTTAAACTCTTTTCTAAAGAAATAGCCCCTAAAGTTGGCCCAACTGTTTGCTGGGAAATCAGTTTTATCGGCACTGGAAGAGCACCAGCATTAAGGTTTCTGACTAACTCTTTAGCCTCCTCCACAGTAAAATCTCCTGTAATCTGGGCTCTGCCACCGGAAATTGCTTCCTGGACAACTGGAGTGGAAATTGGAATTCCATCAATAAAAATAGCCAATATCTTTCCAACGTTTTGGGAAGTCAGTTGTTCAAAAATCTCTGCGCCTTCATCATTAAACTGAAGAGAGATTAAAGGTACGCCTGTCTGTTGATTAAATCCTAAATCAGCTCTTTCTAAATATTTTCCAGTCAGAGTGGTTGATATAAAATAAGGGTCTTCTAAAGCTAATTCCCAATTCTCTATTTTTTGAGCTTCTTCATAAGTTAATCCCTCAAGTTCTTTCTGCTTATCAAGAATTATCTGGGTTTCTTCTTCTGTTCTCTGCTCTCTAAATTCTAAAAACGGGGTCTGACCAATCATTTTAATTGCTTCAGCCGGTTCTTTTATTCCAGCTAATTCAGCAACTAATCTATGCTGACCAGCTGTCTCCTGCGTCTGAACTACTGGTTCGGTAACACCAAAAAGATTAACCCTCCTCTCAATAATATCTCTTAGACCTTGCATAGCAGAAGAATAATCTTCTTTCTCAATATTGGATAAGTCGGCCTCGTATAAAAGATGAGTTCCTCCCTGCAAATCCAAACCCAATTTAAAAGGAATTTCCCAAAAATGAGGAATATTTAATTTAAGTTTCCCATTAAGAAAATTAATACCTTGATTTAGGTATTTTGGATAACTTAAATTCCCAGCCAAAAAAGCCAGAATTAAAATAAAAAGCAAAATTAAATAAACTCGTTTCTTTCTCATTTTATTTAATATAACTACTATACCACATTTCCCCCAAAATAAAAAAGACCCAAAATATCTTTGGGTCTCCAGAACTAAATAGAATGAGTTATGGACTCTTGCGTCTCAGCGATGAACTGTTCCAGCGACTATACCCGAAGCTATAGCCCATAAAAGCACGCTTCCCGCTATCGCACCGAAATCAAATTCACAACGAAGCTTTATAGCTGAACCGTTAATTATTGACTTAACCCAGACCTTTCTCTGGCCACCGCGGCTTAAGGGTTTTCCGTGATCCACTTCTGCGACAAAGACTTCCTCGCCTTCTTTTACGCAATAATACACCTTTCCATCTGCCTGGATATGTACTTTATTTTCTTTGTCACTGAATTCCTTTTTGAAGTTTTCAGGAGGCATAAAAGATGCGGTCCCGCTGATAATTACTTTTGGGAACGGGATATATTCACCATCTCTATCATTGATTATCTTATACTTCTCTGGTAACCAAATCTCTTTGGTCACCTCATAAGGCCTAAAAAGCAAGGCAAAAAATCCAGCAGCGATAATAAATAAAGCCCACCATATTCTAACAGTCCAGAACTTAACCAATCTTCTCTTTTTTTCTTTTTTCATTTTCTTATCCTTCCCTTTAAAGTTTTAAATGTGCGGCTTTAGTTACTTTACGATTTTCTATATTAACAAATATCTTTAGAGATGTCAAGTTTTTAGGTAAGAAGAGCGGAGATGATGCCGATTAAGAATATGCCGTCAAAGACGCCAGCTCCACCAATTGAAAGTAATCCAGGGCCTAATTTTCTGGCTTTATGCAAGTTTAAAATATCAGCTCCGATTAAAGTTCCTAAAACGCCTGAGATAAAAGCGCAAGGAGCTGCAAATTCAGGAGCTAAGATTATTGCAAAAAGAACAGCAAATAATGGAGGGATAAAAGCTGAAATTGCAATTCCCCTGCCGGGAACAGGCCTGGAAAAAAACTTTGAAACTAAAATCATTAAAAGAGTGGCTATTAAAACCGGCTCTAAAGGAACTTTATTCAGAAAATAAAAAGAAAGAATAATTGGAATAACAGCTCCTCCCAAATTAATAGCAATGCCAGAAACCCTTAGTTTCGGTGTCTTGAATAAGCCAAAAAAAGAGGGCTCTGAAACATAAACCATTTTTCTTTTAGTTAAGGGAATATTTATGCTAGAACAAACAAGCATTAAAAGAAGAACTAAAATAGTTGTCTCTGGAGATAAACCCAGTTTTTCAAAGCCAAGCGTCACAACATGAAAAAACACCAATAAAAACAATATTGGCAAAAATAGAATAAAAAGAAGAAAAATTAAACAACCAACGGGAAAGAAAAACATTGTTTTAGCCGAATTTTGGCCAGCAGCATTTTTTATATTTCATCGGTTTGCCAGTTTTAGGATTGATTTTACCGCAGGGACAGGGGTCGTTTCTGCCGATTTTGCCCGCCGAAGTCCGCCCTGGGCGGGCAAAGACGGCTCTTTCTTTTTGGGTTTGAACTTTCAACTCAGCTTTAAAAACTGCGTTGGCAATGGTTAAATCAATTGATTGAAGCAATCTCCGGAACATCCTATGGCCTTCGCTTTTATACTCAACCAAAGGATCTTGCTGGCCATAAGCTCTAAGCCGGACAGAATCTCTTAAATGGCCCATATTCTCTAAATGCTCTACCCAAAGAGTATCAAGAACCTTTAAACAAACGGCTTTCTCCAGCTGACGCATATTTTCCTCACCCACTTCCTTTTCGCGCTTTTCATAATCTTTCTCTGAAAAACCTGCTTTTTTAACTATTTCTAAAATCTGCTGCCTCAAATTCCCAGCTCCAGCTTTTTCCAAAAGTTCTCTTCTCTTTTTGTAAAACACTTCTCTGTGTTTATTCATCACGTCATCATATTCTAAAATATGCTTCCTCGCATCGAAATTCATTCCCTCAACTTTTGACTGGGCAGACTCAATAGCTTTTGAAATCATTTTAGCTTCAATTGGCTGGTCTTCGGGAACTTTCAAAGTTTCCATCAGCCCTTTTATTCTCTCCCCACCAAAAATTCTCATTAAGTCATCTTCCAAAGAAACAAAAAATTGAGAAGAGCCGGGATCACCCTGCCTGCCTGACCTTCCCCGCAGCTGATTGTCAATTCTCCTTGCCTCATGCCTTTCGGTTCCAATAATATGAAGCCCTCCCTGTTCAATAACTTTTTTCTGTTCTTCCAGGCCAGGTGGGTTTCCTCCCAAAATTATATCCACTCCCCTACCTGCCATATTAGTAGCTATGGTTACTGCCCCCATTTTTCCTGCCTGGGCAATTATCTCTCCTTCTTTTTCATGGTGTTTGGCATTTAAAATTTGATGGGGAATGCCTTCCCTTTCCAACAATTTCCCTAAATATTCATTTTTCTCAATAGAAACCGTTCCTACTAAAACCGGCTGTCCCCCCTGATGTTTCTCTTTAATTTCTTTTACCACTGCCTCAAATTTTCCATTTAAGGTTTTGTAAATTCTATCGGGCAAACCCTTTCTTATTAAAGGTTTGTTGGTTGGAACAATTATTACCTCCAAACCATAAACTTTATCAAGCTCTTCAGCTGAAGTGACAGCTGTACCAGTCATTCCAGCTAATTTCTGATACATCCGAAAATAATTCTGAAAAGTAATAGTAGCAAAAGTTCTTGACTCTGGCTGAACCTTAACTCCCTCTTTTGCCTCAACTGCCTGATGAAGACCGCCCGACCATCTTCTGCCCGGCATTAAACGACCAGTAAATTCATCAACAATAATAATTTGACCATCTTTTACTACATAATCTTTATCTCTTTTAAATAAGGTTTTTGCCTTCAGAGCAGCCTCTAACTGATGGGTTGTCGCAATATCATTTTCAGCCCAGGGGTCAGAACCTAATGACTGAACAATCTTATTTTGGCCTGCTTCAGTAAAAGTGGCTGCTTTTATTTTTTCATCAATGGTATAATCTTCATTTTCTTTCAGACGCTCTGCTATTCTGGCAAATTGATAATATCTTTCAGTTGACTCCTCAGCCGGTGCGGAAATAATTAAGGGGGTTCTTGCTTCATCAATTAAAATTGAATCTACCTCATCAACAATGGCGTAATGAAAATCCCTCTGGCTTTGGTCTTTTAAATCATAGACCATGTTATCTCTCAAATAATCAAAGCCAAACTCATTATTAGTGCCATAAGTAATATCAGTTAAATAGGCCTCTTTTCTTGAAGCCGGTCTTAGAAAATCTTCAATAACTTTAAAACTACCAAGCTTATCTCTGATTTTATCTTTTTCTTTAAATTCAGAATCATATAAAAAAGCCGCATCATGCGTTATGCAGCCAACAGTAAGTCCCAATAAATCGTAAATCTGTCCCATCCAGACCGTATCTCTTCTGGCTAAATAATCATTAACTGTTACCAGATGAGCTCCTCTCTCTTTAAGAGCATTTAAATATAGAGGCAAGGTAGCAGCTAAAGTTTTCCCCTCACCAGTTTTCATCTCAGCGATTTTGCCTTGATGTAAGACAATCCCGCCAATCAGCTGAACATCAAAGTGTCTTTGACTAAGAGTCCTTTTACTGGCTTCCCTAACCAAAGCAAATGCTTCAGGTAATAAATCGTTTAAACTTTCTCCTTTTTTTAATCTTTCTTTAAATTCGTTGGTTTTTTCTTTTAATTTCTGAGCAGAAAACTTCTCAAATTCCGGTTCAAGAGAATTGATTTTTTTAATTGTTGGCTCAAGTTTTTTGAGATACTTTTCATTCGCATCCCCAAAAATTTTAGCAATAATTGACATGGTTTAATATTCCTATCATAGCGTATTTCACTTAAAATTAAAAGCGGCCCCACGAGAACCGTTTTGAAAATTGATTAAAAATTAGAAATTGAAAATTTATATTCTATATTCCTTCTTCTCTTGTTCTCCCGCCCTTTCTTTTTTTGAATCTTGCGAAAGGAGATAAGCGAAGTAGTTTTTTGAAAACTCTGGCTTTTCTTTTAGTGACTGCCTCCGCTTTCCCTTTGTATTGTTTTAATTCTCGCTGAAGTTCGTCTTTGACTTCAGTAATGGCTAATTTTAAGTCATCTCTTTCTGATTCTGCTCTGATGCTTTTTCCAGGAAAGCGCATTTGGGCTTCAGCTCTAAAAATATCTCCTTTCTGATGATGACGAGTTGTTCTTCCAATCTCTACCCAAACCTCAACTCGGGGTTTCCCTTTGGTGAAAAAACCATTATAGTAATTTTTGCTTTGGAAAACTTCAGCAAATTTTTCTAAACTGCCGATTTTTTCTTCAATATAATCTCTTAGCTCCCGATTCAATTCTAAATTTGTTGCTTTTATAACAATCTTCATCTCAAAAAACCAAGCACTCAAGAGATTGAGTGCTTGGTCAGAAAAAGTTCTTATTTCTTCTTCTTCTTTTTCTTCTTGGCTCTTTTTCTCTTAGCCATTTCTTTAGACTCAATAAAACTTATTGAGAAAATTATATTAAAAAATTAGGTGCAAATAGTCGACCCTATCTGCGAAAAGTTAAAAAGCTTTCTCTTCTTTTATTTTCTCGTTCTCAAAGAACTTTGTC
Organism: Patescibacteria group bacterium; assembly: GCA_020148045.1. Classification (NCBI taxonomy): domain Bacteria; species Patescibacteria group bacterium. Next base: position 41,234 of record JAHCRG010000004.1, on the reverse strand, counting down.
AATACTTTATTATCTGCACTTCCTCTTCTAGTTTAATCCCAAGCTTGTTTTTTACTTTTTGTTTAATAATTTTGATTAACTTTAAAACATCTTTGGCTTTAGCTTTTCCAGTATTAATAATAAAGCCAGCATGCTTTTTAGATACTTCAGCTCCGCCTACCTTTGTTCCTTTGAGACCACATTTCTCAATCAGATAAGCTGATGGCGGTCCTCCTGTTTTATTAACAAAAACAGAGCCAGCTGAAGAAAACCTCAAGGGATGATTTTTTTTCCGATAATTCAAATGTTCTTTAATTGCCTTTTGAATTTCTTTTTTATCCCCTTTTTTTAATTTTAAAGTCGCGGAGAGAATTATTAAGTTTTTATTCTTTTTAAAAATACTCTTTTTAGCTGAAAAAAGACATTGTTTTTTTAGTAAGTTCTTAATCTTTAAGTTTTTGGTATCCAAAACTTCTACACTTTTTACTATATCTGACATTTTGACATCAAATGCCTGGGCATTGCCATAAACAGCGCCCCCAACTGTTCCTGGAATTCCAGCAGCCCATTCCATGCCAGTTAATGATTTTTTATCACTTAATTTCACTATTTCTTCTAATTTCACTCCTGCTTCTGTATAGAGATTACAATTTTCAATTCTCAATTTACAATTTTCAATTTTTATAATTAAACCATTGTATCCTTTGTCCGAAGCTAAAACATTGCTTCCCCCGCCTAAAATGAAAAAGGGCAAATTAAGCTCTTTTGCTTTTTTGACTGCTTTAACTAAATCCTCTTTATTTCTGGTAATACAAAAATACTTGGCCGGTCCTCCAATTTTAAAAGTAGTGTGTTTAGCTAAAGAAATGTTTTCCTTTATATCCATCACTTTTTAAAGGGCCGGGAGTGTTTACCCCTAACTAAGTCTTTAGTGGGTGTCTATCTCCCGACCCAATTTTATTATATCAATTTGGATAAAAAAAGCAAAAAGCAAAAACCCACGTAAAACGCGGGCTTTTGCCGACTCAGATGGGGTTCCCAAAAAGGAGAACACCCACTAATCTAATATTAGCAAATTAAAGAGCATCTGTCAACCCCGTAAAAGAATTTCAACTTTGTTTTCCATTAGCATCTCAATTATACTTTATTTTCTTAAATATGTTTGAAAGATAAAATCCCCCGGCTAAAAATAAATCGCCAAGGATAGCCCAAACTCGAGCTAATAGAGAAATTAGAATGGCTACATTTAAAGAAAAATAAAATTGCAAAAATAAAACTAAGACACCCTCTCTTACTCCTAAGCCGCTGGGAGCAAAGAAAACTACAAGTCCCAAAACCATAGCTAAAACATAAACTCCAATTATGCTAAATAAGTTCTGAATAGATAAATAAGTTATGGAATTAATTAAACAAAAAAAACCAAAACCTGTCCAAAAATCAGCAAAAGCATAATATAAAATTATTTTAATTCTATTGAGCCAACTTAAATCAAAATCTAAATCAATCGGTTCTTTTTTTATTTTATTAAAAAATAACCTAACCAAATATTGAAATACCCGAGGGTGTATTACTATCAATCCGCCGAGGATGACCAAAATCCCAATTAAATAAAAGATAAAGAAATCAATGCTATAAACAAAGAAAAAACCAATTAAAAATAGGGAGAGAACAAAGCTAGCAATAATGGAGAAGATAATGGCAAAAATGACGCTTAAATATAAATTTTTTTTTGATATATTTTTGTTACGGGATAGATAGATCATTCCAACTACTGAAAAAACTTTGCCCGGTAGATATTTTCCGAGTTGAGAATAGGCAACAATTCTTATTGCTTCTAGGTAACCTAAATCGTTATCGGCTTGTAAAAAATTAACGATTTTCTTCCAAACTAAACCGCGACTTATAAAACCAGCTCCTAAACAAATAAAAGAAAACGCCAAATAAAAATAGCTCAAAGAAAATTGGTGTTCTTTAATCTGTTCCCAATTCAAAAAAAGATTTCTTCCTAAAAAATAAAAAATTAAAGCAACAATAAAAAAACTAATAATTTTACTAATGATGTTCTTTTTATTTATCATACTCCGTAGAAAAATTTCAAACATAAAAAAAAATAACTTTAACGTCTTCTTTTCTTATTTCAAATTTTTATTATATTCCATATCAAACCACATCGCAAAAAATAAGAATTGGAGGCCGGTAATTATTAAAAACATTACAGCTAAGGTAGTGGTTCTTGGTACAAAACCCTGAATAATCCAAATATATACTAACCGAATAGAAAGCGGAATACTTGTTATTAAAAGTAAAAAAGCTAGAATATAAAAGAAAACTAAAGGGTGGAAATCATTAATTACATATTTGCGCCACAATCTTTTAAAAAATCCTCTAATTAACAACCAGGGAATAGTTGGTATAATTTTCCATAATTTAATGCCTGATTTCTCTCCTTGCCTATAAATAGGCCTGATAGGAACATCTCTAACTTTAAAGTTATGGATATTTAGTTTTATTAACAAATCATTTGGCGCGCCGTATTTCTTATAAATTGACTTAAGGTCAAGTGTTTTCAGAGCTGTTAAAGAAATAGCTGTATAGCCAGATTGAGAATCAGTAATATGCCAATAGCCTGAAGCGATTTTAGTCAACAAAGATAAACAGGCATTACCAAGATATCTGTAATGAGGAATCATATCCCAAGATTTTCCTCTGAATAACCGGTTGCCCTTACAATAATCTACCTCCCCTAAACCCACTGGCTTTACCAAGTTTATCATATCTTTTGGATCCATCTGGGCGTCTCCGTTCACGACCACTGTTACATCAACTCTCAACTCAAGAGCTCTTTGATAGCCAGTAGAGATAGCTCCTCCCACTCCCTGATTTTTCTGATGACAAATTAAAATTATCCGAGAATCAGTTTGTTGAAATCTTCTTATAATATCAACCGTTTTGTCCTTACTACAATCATCAACCACAATAATATGGTCAACAAACATGGGCAGAGTAGACAAAACCTTACCAATTAGTTTTTCCTCATTGTAAACCGGAATCACAACTGCTAATTTTATTTCTTTATGTTTTTGATTTTTATTGGTTATATGCAACATTTTTCATTTAACCCATTTATTCATAAATTTTATCGTTCATCTCACGGGTATTTTTTTAAATAAATGGGTTACCACAAGATTTACTGAGATTGCTAAAAAAATAATTACTACTCCCATAGCCGGTATCATATACCGCATGATAGAATGAGCAAGAAAAGCTACTCCCCAAAAGCAAAATACTATACTTAAAAGAAAAATTACACTTCTAATCTTATCTTTATATTTTTTAACCGCATATATCACCCCTGCAAGACCAGGGACAAGATAAAAAAGCTGAACTGCTAATATCCTCTTTTCAAACCACATTTGAGAAGTAGCATACCAGGCCCTGACTATTTTCAATCCTAATAGTTTAAAGACCGGAACAGGATTGTTTGTTAATTCTTCTATAAAAAAGTTAAACATATCAGAAGCAGTATTTAATTCCGCTACCTTTATCTGTTTCATTAACGTTAAAACGTCACCCGGAACAGATGGCCATCCCTCACCCGCTGTGTTTCTTAAAGCAAAAGTAAGACCATTATTAAGGGTACTATATCCTCTTGCGTCAAGAAAAACCAGACGTCCAGTTTCAGATAGAATCTGAGCTTCCCAGGGAAAAATAATTAATATACTACCAATTAAAAGAAATATAGCCAAGGCAAACTGTGTTTTCCTTTGGCTTCCTTTTAACAAAAGAAAAATCATTAAACCAAAAAGAATAGGTAGAAAAAAACCGCTTGGCCGGATTAAAACAGCGAAACCCAAAATAGCTCCTGTTAGGAAAATGAATCCGAAGTGTCTTTTTTTAAGGGCGAGGATATAGAACCAGATTCCAGCATATAGAAAAAGAATAAAAGGAATTTCAGTATGAGGATTCTTTGTAAACCATAGGTTAAAAGGATAAGTTATCCACAAAAATGAAGATAACAAGGCGATTTTTTTCTTAAAAATTGATTCTACAATAAGAAAGAAAAAACAAGCAGCAAGAGCTATCATAAAAACATTGAATATAATAATCAATAAAACCTTGTCAATCCTCAGCAACCGAGATAAGCTAAAAATCACTGCTAAAATAATCGGGTAGCCGGGCGGAGCACAAATCTCCTGATTTTCACCAAAGTAAATACCTTCTTCTTGAAGAATGCTGTCAGCAAAAGGACCATAACAGCCAAGATAATCAGTGCCGGGAACATGATGCCCAACTGGTCCTATATTTTTGAAAAAAATCAAAAAAATTGATGAAAATAAAAGAGAAGCAATAAAAATAGAAACCAATAACAATCTTTTTTTATTATAAATTCTAAATAATACAGCTGAAATTGAATTCATAATATTGCATTTTTTACATCAACCATTTAAGGGCTTGGCCGAATCATCTATCCCCTGTTCTTTCATCAACTGATTGTTAATCTCTTCAACTGTTTTGTGAAGCCTAAAATCGAGTCCCTGTTCATTAGCAAGCTGAATTAAAGCTCTGATATCTTTTGGAATACACTTGCCCCCATACCCAAAATATCCTTTATGGTGAACATCCAAGTGGCTGGGTCCTACCATTTTATCAGCCGCGGCACATTCTCTGACTATCTCATAATCTATGCCAAGCTTTTTACATAATTTATAGATTTGGTTAGCAAAAACTACTTTGGTTGAAAACCAGGTATTACTGAAATATTTTACCATTTCGGCCTCCGTAGCCGGTATTATTTTTTTAAAAGAAGCTGGCGGCAGAATTTGCAAAATATCTTCTGCTATGTCGCGGCTCTTCTTAGTATAACCTAAAATCTGCCTATCTGGATGCTCCATGTCCTGCTTGGCAGTAGTTTCAGTTAAAAACTCGGGATTAAATAAAAATTTATGCTGAGGGTATTTTTCTTGAAGCTTTTCTGTGGTGCCCGGGAGAATTGTTGATTTAATTACTATAATCTTTTCTCCCTTAATATTCTGGCAGGCTTTTTCGACAGAAGACAAATCAAATCCTTTTTCTTTGTTAAAAGGCGTGGGAACACAAATGAAAATAATGTCTGCCTGATTGACTTCTTCAAGAGAGCCGATATCTTTACCTTCGTCATATAGAAAAGGGTTCATTCCTTTTTTTTCAAAGTAACTCCTTAAAGCTCCACCAACCATTCCAACACCGCACACGCCAAGTTTATATTTTTCTCCTATATTTCTCATAAATCCTTGAACCAATTTTGAGTCCTCTTTAAACCTTCTTTAAAGGAAATCTTTGGTTCCCAACTCAAAAGATTTTTAGCTAAAGTAATATCTGCTTTGGTATGACGCGGATCACCCGGTCTCGGGGGTAAATATTTTACTTCTCCGCCGATTACTTTTGCCAAATAATTTATGGAGTGAGATTCCTCGCTGCTAATATTAATCACTTCTCCCCCTTTTGTCTCCTCACTTTGAGCTGCTTTAATATTCGCATCAGTTACATCATCAACATAACAGAATCCTCTAGTTTGTTCTCCATCCCCGAATATGGTTAAGGGTTTGCCTTGAATCTTTTGGTTTAAAAACTTTCCTATTACTAAACCGTAATCGGAATCAAAATCAATTCTTGGCCCGTATACATTAAAATATCGCAAAGAAACTATTGGGATTTTGTAAAGTTTAGTAAATAAATCGGCAAATTGTTCCCCACTTAATTTCTGAAGCGCATAGGGACTAAGCGGATTAGGTTTCATATCTTCTCTAAAAGGGAGAGTTTTCTGGTCGCCGTAAATGGCAGATGAAGAGGCAAAAATAACTCTTTTTACTTTAGCATCAGCGGCTGCTTTGAAAACATTAATTGATCCTAAAATATTCGATTTTGCAGTCCCAACTGGATCTTCTACCGACACAGGCACTCTGGGGATAGCAGCTAAATGGAAAACGAAATCCACGCCCTGAAATAAAGGTTTAATTTTATTAAAATCACATATGTCTAAATTATGGAAATCTGCCTCGGGATTCAAATTTTCTTTTTTCCCGGTGGATAAATTATCAATCACCACTACTTTGTGACCATCTCTTATTAGCCTATCTACCAGATGGCTTCCTATAAATCCTGCTCCACCGGTTATTAAAACTTCCATAAATCTATTAAACCTTAATTTTAATGAAAAATCAAGAGCAATTTAGTCGCTCTTGATTTCAGCTTATGGCTTATGAAATCCTACAATCTCTTTTTGTTTTCCTCACGCCATTCTTTCCCGAAAGCAAAAAATAATCCCAAGAAAATCCCCAAAAGTCCGCCGCAAATCAAATTAAAAGGAAGATTTGGTTTTTTCTCAGAAACAATGGTTGGCTCCTTTATTATTTCGGTTGGCTGAAGGGTATTAATCTGTCTTTGAACATTAAAAGCTTTAACCCCAAGTACCGCTGTCTCTTTGTTTCTATTGGTCAAAATTTTAATTTTTTCTTGTAATTCTTTAAGGGATTTTTCAAAATTTTCTTTCTTAGTCTCAATTATTTGATTATGTTCTTTCAAAACTAAATTATTTATGTTTTCTAATGTTTTTTTGGCTTCTTCTTGATTTTTTGATATCCGTTCAATTTTAATTAAAGAGCCCTCTGTCCATGCCTTTAACTTCGGAGAATTCTCATAAAAACCATTATTAATCTTTCCTATTATAGTTTTGGGATGTTTTATTAAAACCTGTTCACCTAATTCATTGCTATAACTTCCGATTTCTAAATAAGTTGCAACATTATATGTTTCAGGTAATAAAAAAGTCAGGACTCCAGTTATTATCAGGCCTGCTAAAAGAAAAACTAAAATCAAGTTTTTTCTCTTTATAATCACCCGAATATAATCTATTAAATTAATTTCATTATCTTCTTGGTTCATATATTTTTATTATAAAGTCTGTAAAAATAATGTCAATTATAGTTTGGCTTGTAGGAAAGGATAAGTTCTTTTAAAATATTTATTATCTCTTTTCGGCCAGATTTTTTTACTGCCTCTTTTAATTTTTCTAAGTTTTCTTCGATTTTTCTCTTATCTATTGGAGAAAGTTTTGCCATAAAAATCTTTTGGTGCTGAGTAGCTATCGTTCCTTCCTCCGCAGTTAGAACTTCTTCAAAAAGCTTTTCCCCTGGCCTGACCCCTGTAAAAACGATGGGGATATCTTTGTCTGGCTCAAAACCGTAAAGGCGAATCATTTCTTTTGCCAAATCCAAAATCTTAATTGGCTCTCCCATATCTAAAACAAATACTTCGCCTCCCTTTCCTATTCCAGCTGCCTGCATTACCAAAAGACAGGCCTCCGAAATAGTCATAAAATACCTTTTCATATCAGGATGAGTAACTTCAACTGGTCCACTCTTTTTTATTTGTTCTCTAAAAATAGGAATAACACTTCCCCTACTATCTAAAACATTGCCAAAACGAACAGAAATAAATTTAGTGGAGTTTTTCTGGTTTAGAGTTTGGCAAATTATTTCTCCTGCTCTTTTGGTCGCTCCCATCACCGAACTTGGGTTCACTGCTTTGTCGGTAGAAATAAATACAAATTTTTCTATGTTATGTTTTAATGATGCACTGGCAACAATTTCTGTCCCAAAAATGTTGTTCTTTAGCGCTTCATCGGGCTGTTTTTCCATTAAAGGAACATGTTTGTAAGCAGCTGCATGAAAAACAATTCCCGATTGGAGCATAGCAAAGACCCCATCAATTTTTGCTTTGTCTCTGATATCGGCTATTTGAGAAATAATTTTTAAGTAAGGGAACCCGCTCTTAAGCTCTTCTGATATATTGAAGATACCTGTTTCGTCTTGATCTAAAAGTAAAAGTAGCGAGGGTTTGAATTTAGCTACCTGCTTTGAAAGTTCAGAACCGATTGAACCAGCAGCTCCAGTAATTAAAACATTTTTGTTTTTAATAAGGTTTTCAATTGCTTTCACATTCAATTTAACAGGTTCTCTACCCAGCAGGTCCTCAACCTGAATTTCCCGAAGGTCCCTTATTGAAACCTCTTCATTGATTATTTCAGTTATTGAAGGAATAACTTTAATATTTTTAAGACCTGACTTTCTACTTGATTCAACTGCTTTCTTGATAGTCTGAGATCCAGCTGAAGGTAAAGCAACAATCATTTGTTCAATTTGTTTTTCTTGAATAACTCTTGGAATATCATTAATTTTTCCTAAAACTTTTATTCCATGAATTATTATCCCTTGTTTTGTTGAATTATCATCCACAAATCCAATCGGTAAATAAGAACTATTTTTTGACGCTAAAATGCTCCTTAAAATTTGTTCTCCGGCATCACCAGCCCCTACAATTAAAGTTCTTTCTTTTTTGCTCTCTACTCTCTTACCCTTGAATAACTCTAAATAAATTCTTTTAGCAAGACGAATTCCGCCGCAGAAAATAAATATCAAAAAATAACCAATTATTAGAGTTGAACGAGGAAAACCTTGAAAAATTGGCTGGTCTCTTAAAATAAAAAGAGAAGCTCCTAAAAATAAAAAGCTTAATGTTATAGCTTTTGCCAAAGATATTAATTCATTAGTACTTACATAACTCCAGGAAAAAGAGTAAAGTTTCAAAAAATAAAAAATCGGCAAACAAAAAACCAAGGTCAAAACAATCATTCCCGGTAAAACTCCCTCAAAATACTGACCCGGTATTTCTCCGTCAAACCTTAAAAGAAAAGCCAAAAAAATCGAGCAGATTATAAAGAAAATATCAGCAACAAGAAAAAATAATAGTCGAGTTTTGGTTGTTCTTTTTAAAAATGAAAGCATTTAATTAGTTCCTGCAAAAATTTCTAATAGAATTTATTGTATATTTAATTTGCTCTTCTGTTAATTCCGGATACATTGGAAGCGAAATGACTTCTTTTGCGAGCTTTTCTGCATAGGGAAGCTTAAAATGAGAAAGACCGAGACCTTTTTGCCAATGATTGGGGATCGGGTCTTTAATCAAAGTTTCCACTCCTTTTTCTTTTAAGTATTCAAATAATTCATCTCTTTTTTCAACCTTTAAAATATAATTCTGATAGACGTCGAAATGTTTAGAATCTGAATCAGGGCTTGGTGGAAGTTTTACTCCCGGAATATTTGATAATCCCTCACTATAAATTTTAGCAATCTTTCTTCTTCTTTTTACCCATTCCAGTAGGTATTCAAATTTAACATTTAATATCACTGCTTGCAAGTTATCTAACCTGGAATTCCATCCGTAGCAAATTATTTCTGTTTTTGTCTTTTGACCGTGGTCCCTTAAAACCCGAATTTTCTCAGCAATTTCTAAATCATTAGTGGTTACTGCTCCCCCGTCTCCAAAACAACCCAGAACTTTTGCTGGATAAAAACTGAAGCAACCAGTTAGACCAAAAGAGCCCGCTTTCTTTCCATTAAAGGTTGCTCCTAAAGATTGGGCAGCATCCTCAATTACAATTAAATTATGTTTTTGAGCAAGAGCCATCAATTTTTCCATATCACAAACCCTGCCATTTAGATGAACTGGGATTACTGCTTTGGTTTTAGAAGTAATTGCCTCTTCCACTTTTTCCATATCCATCAAAAAATCCTCCCCTACTTCAACTAAAATAGGAGTGGCTCCAGATTGAACTATTGCTGCAATAGAAGCAATAAAACTATGGGAAACAGTAATAACCTCGTCCCCTTTCCCTATTCCGGCGGCTTTTAAAGATAAAAACAAAGCATCTGTTCCGCTGTTTAAACCAACAGCGTATTTTACACCAACGAAATCAGCTAAATCTTTCTCAAACTTTTCTACATCTTTACGCAAAATCAAATCCCCTCGTTGGAGAACGTCTTGGATAGCTGCATTTATCTCTTCTTTTAGATTCTGATATTGTAATTTATATCCCACAAAGGGAACTTTATATTCCATAATTCAACAAGACCCTTTAAAGCCTTATGTAAGCTGGCCCTTCTTTTTTATAAGATTCTGAAAAAGCTTTTTCTGTCTCCTCCACGCTTTTTGGAACATAAACTTTCATATTGGGCAAAATTTCCATAATCTTAATATCTTCATCAAAATCAGGATTATGAGTAAAGCCAAGAAATTTATAATACTGAAATCCACCCACTCCAATTATCTTTACATCAAGATTATGATAGCAAACATCATTCCTTATTTGCTCATAGGGTCTCATTGTGCAAAAAGGGATAATCCCGTAAACATAAGGCTTCTTACCCATTAAAGCCAAGCCGGCAGCAATCCCAATATAGCTTTGTTCTATTATTCCGCAATTAATATATCTGCCTGGAAATTTTTTCTCAAAATCTTCAAACAAACTAAAACCGGTGTCATCATTAAGAAGCATGATTCTCTTATCCTTTTCTGCTAATTTTATTAATTCTTCAACGAAGATCTTTCTTAGCTCTTTCATAAAGTTCTTGAGTTAAATTATAATAATGCCACTCCATTTTATTTTCAGCAAATGAAATCCCCTTGCCTTTAATAGTATGGCAAATAATTATATGGGGTTTTCTTTCTACAGGCGGAATTTTTTCAAAAGCTTCTAATAAATCTTCGAAATTATGACCGTCTGCTTCAGAAACCACCCAGCCAAACGCCTCCCATTTATCTTTTAACGGCTCTAATTTTATTACTTCTTCTGTTTTACCAAATGCTTGCCACCAATTTCTATCTACAATCACCACCAAATTATCCAATTTATGATGAGCCGCAAATAAAGCGCTTTCCCAAGTGGTTCCGCAATCCATCTCGCCATCTGACATTAAGCAATAAACCTTTCCTTTGTTTTTATCCCGCTTCATTGCCAAAGTCATCCCGCAAGCCACAGGCAGCCCGTGTCCTAAACTTCCTGTGCTGAATTCTACCCCTGGCACTGTATGATGAACCAGCCCCCAGTATTCATGTCCTTTTTCATAATATTTTTCATACAATTCATCCCAATCAATAATTCCTTTTTCGGCTAAAACAGTATATAAAGCAGCAGCAGCATGACCCTTACTCAAAATGAATTTATCTTCTGGTTTCATTACTTTAAAGTAAAGAGCCACTATAATTTCAATACAAGACATACAGGAACCCAAATGACAAGCTTTGTGTTTATAAAGAAGATCTATTACTTTCCTTCTAATTTTTTTGGCTATTTCTTTCATTGAAATATTTTCAGTATTGTTTTAAAAATTATTTTAAAATCAAGCCAAGCCGATTGTTTTTCAACATATTCTATTTGTAGACGAATTTTTTCCGGCCTTATTTTTTCCATATAGGTTTTTTCCGGGTCAGGGCTTCCTTTTAGAATTTCTCCTTCGTGAAAATTCCACAAAGAGGCCAAATCAGTCATACCAGACCGAACAGACAAAATAATCTTTTTCTCTTCATTTGACATCATTTTAACATAAAATGGAACTTCTGGTCTGGGACCAACAAAGCTCATTTCTCCTTTTAAAACATTGATCAATTGAGGCAGTTCATCTAATTGAAATTTTTTAAGAAATTTGCCAATTTTGGTTAAACGAGGATCGTCTTCTGCAGTTGAAGGACCCCCTAACTTCTCAGCATCAGGAACCATTGTTCGAAATTTAAATATTTTAAATGGTTTTCCGTGTTTTCCGACTCTTGTGCCCCGAAAAAAAACAGGAGTCCCTGAATTAGTTTTTATTAAAACAGCAAGCAATCCCATTAACGGAGCTGTTATTATTATTCCCAAAAAAGAAAATATAATATCAAATAACCGCTTAATCATATATTTTTAATTTACCTCTTTTTTAGTTTAATTTCAAGTAAAAACAGAGGTCGGGCCTCTGTTAGTTATTTTGGTCTTGGTTTATTTTCTTGGTTCGGAAAAAATAAAAACTATTTTAAAGGAGTATCTTCGCAAAAATGGAAAAAGAAACAGTAAAAAGTGGTCTATTTTCTCAAGTAATTTTAGTAAAATTTTACCTCCGGGCAAATTTAAAAATGGAAAGGCAAGCCAGGAAACAAAATGGAAAAAATGTGTTTCTATTCTATTAAAATATTTTTCAGCTTGTCTTAAATCTTGAGTTTGAAAAATATGGGCAGCAGCCCATTCTGTCCGTTTATCAGTGATTTTATTAATTCTTCTCTTTAAATTAGTTAAAGGATTATGCCCTAAGGTTTCAATCCCAATTAAAAACCCTCCCGGTCTCAAAACCCTTGATATTTCTGGAAGAGCTTTTTTAAAATCCAAAGAAGAAAGAGTGCCGCCGTCAAAAATTATATCAAATGAATTGTCTGAAAAGTCTAAATTTTCACAGTCCATCATTAAAAATTCGGTTTTATTATCTATTCCCTCTTTCTTCGCTCTTTCTTTGGCAATTTGAAGCGAATATTTAGAAAGGTCAATCCCAACAACTTCAGCCCCATATTCAACCAGCCAAATAGAATGAATTCCATTCCCGCAGCCATAGTCTAAAATTTTTTTATTTTTACATTTGTCCCTTGAAAGCCCTTGCAAAAACTTATAGCTTTCTAACATAAAAGGGCTAAATCTTTCAAAATCAAGCATTTGGTTTTCTTCCTGAAAATTCCTTAACTGCTCTTTTGTTTTTTTGTCATAATATTCAATTTCTTTTTGTTTTCTCGGTTCCATCTATTTTTTGAATAATTTAATAAATCCTAAAATTGAACCTAAACCATATCCAATATGCCGAGTAGTAAAAACTAACGGCAAAGCAAAAAAATAGCTAATTTCTCTCTTCACTATAGCACTTTTAATAGAAAAATAAACAGCAGTTATGATATATAAACAAGTTATACCTAGAAAAATCCAAAAGAAAATAGAAAGGAAGATCCCAAGCAATCCTGTTACCACTAAACTTAAAACAAAAACTAAAGGGATATAGTGCCTTAAACTCAAAGGCATTTTTACAAACCTTAAAAGATAAACCGACCAAACTCCGTCCTTTAAATTATGGACAAAGAAACTCCAAAGTGTAGCTTTTGGATAATAGTAACTTTTAATGTCTGGGGCCAAAAGAATTTTACCCCCTGTTCTTTTTAGACGCAAATTAAACTCCATATCTTGAGATCTCACTAAGTTCTCATTAAAAAATCCTATTTTGTCAAAAACTTTTTTTCTATAACATCCCCCAAAAACTGTATCTACCAATCTCGGCTTTTCTGACCCAATTCTAAAATACGACGCACCGGCCCCAAATGGATGAGATAAGGAAAAAGCGATAGCTTTGGCTATAATTTTATTTTCTTTTGGAATGGTTTTTATTATTCCACCAACATTATCTACCCTATACTTTTCTAAATATTTTAGGCATTTTGAAATATAATCTCTAGAATAAATAGCATGAGCATCCATTCTGATAATAACTTCTCCCTTTGATTTTTTAACCCCAATATTTAAACCAGCAGGGGTAAATTTAGTTGGGTTATTTAAAAGTTTAACATAAGGGAAACGTTTAGAATAATTTTCAATAATCTCTTTAGTTTTATCTTCTGACATTCCATCAATAATTAAAACCTCCTGTTTATCTTTTGGGAAATCCTGGGCAATTATAGAATCCAAACATTTGCTTATGAATTTTTCTTCATTTCGGCAAGGAATAATAACGGAGACTAAGATGTTACTCATTGTATTTTTCTCTGTTAATACTAAGAACAGCCATAGTAATGCCGGCAAACATCCAATAAACTTCCGCAGACTTTACTACCATAAAAGGATCTGAGGCTAGCCCGCAAAAAAGCATAGATATTGTAGCAACAAAAAGCCCTGACGACATCCCTACTAAAAAACCTTCTCCGCTCTTTAAAAATGCTTTGAAGCTTTTTCTTAAAATATTAAAAATTAGCCAAAAAAACACAAAAAGACCTGTAATCCCCACCCAAGTAAAATAAAGCAAATATTGATTGTGGCCCTCTCTAATATACCCTTTCCCAAACCCAAAAAATGGCAATAATAAGTTTTTCTCTTCCATTATCTTTTTAAAAGTCGGAGCAATTGCTGAATCTATTCTTGATCTTCTAATCTCACTTAAAACAATCCCCGTGGAAGAAAACATTCTTATTATTCTATCCGAACCTGAAAAAGGATTAGGAATAACTAGAAAAATTCCAGCAAAAAAAAGAAGAATTAGGACAATTAGCAAAAACTGCTTGCAGTTTCTTTTTTTAAAAAATAATAAGAAGAGGAGGCTTAAAAAAGTAGCCAAAAGAAGACCCAAAAAAGATGTCCTAGAGCCGGAAGAAAAAACACCATAGCCGGGAGCTATAACTCCAAAAAACAAAAATACCTTCTTCAATTTTGAAATTTTTAATTTTGAAAAGTAATAAAGAAAAATATTAAGAAAAAAGATAAAAAGCAAAAGAAAAAACATTCCCCTGGGAAGAACCCCCGCTTCACAAAGAGCCGACGCCCCATAATTATCTCCCGGCGGATTAAGATGTGAAAAAAAATAGTAAAGATCTCCCGTTACTTTATTTGTAAGATTCTGATAAAGAATGTATAAGACATTAGCTCCCCCCAGAAACATCAAAATCTTTATCAAAGATTCTGCAACTTTTATTTTCTTTAAATGATAAAAAAAATAAAAATATAAAAAGAAATACTGAATTCCTTTAAAGAAATAAAAAAAGCCATTGGAGAAATTAAGCTTTCCCAAGAGAATACTAAGAACGGTGCTAAAAAACCCTATGCCAACCCAAATTAAAATAGGAAATAATAAAGGAGGTTTTTTTACTTTTTCTTTTCTTGAAATTAAAAAACTGGCTATCCAAATTACCCCTAAAATCACCATCAAAAAATCTTCCACTCTCAGCTCAATAGTTTTATCTCCTCCAAATGTCCCAGCCGGAAAACTAGGGCTTAAACCAATAGCCAAAACTAAAAGAATTAAAGGTAAAAGTTCAAGTAAGTTTCTTTTCGTCATAATATTTTTTTAATTAATTCCATCCATTCTTGTTCAAATTTTTCTAAATTAAATTCTTTAGCGAAATTGTAGCCATCTTTCCCCATTTTTTTTCTTATCTCGGGATGGTTTAATAAATACCTCACTTTTTCTCCTAAATTTTGACGGTTTTTACAAATTATCTGCTTGCCCCCTTCTAACAATTCCTTCATTCCGCCTAATCCCGATCCTATTACCGGCGTTTTACACAACATTGCTTCGTGAGCAGTTCTGCACCAACCTTCCTTAAATTTAGACATTGTTATTACTATAGAAGATGCCTTAAGAAGCCGAAGATAATCTTTATATTCTATATTTAAATTCACTGTTGGTATTTTAACCCTCCTTTCTCCCGAAGTAATCAGATAAACATCTAAATCTTTTAATGCTTTAAAAACCTCTATTGCTCCCTTTTCCTTTTGGCAGTTTCCGATATAAACTATTGGTTTTCCCTCAAGATTAAATCTTTTTTTAAACTCCAAAGCTTCTTGGTAGCTGACATTAAAATCAGCTAAATTAAAAGGATTATATATTTTATAAACATTAGAATATCCTCTATCTAAAAAGTGCTTTTTCCAATATTCAGAAACTGTTACAATTGTATCTGTTTTTTTTAAACTGTAATAAAAAAAAGTTTCAATTAAAAAAAAGAAGGGTTTTAAAATCAAAGAAAATACAGAATTATCAATATGGTGAATTATAGCCAACTTCTTGCCCTTAATTCTGCTTAGAGACGAAGCAAGGGCTAAATCTGAAAAAGAAGATATTATCCACAAATCTTTCTTGCCTTTTAACTTTATAAAATTTAAAAGCCACTCAAAGGGTTTTAAATATCTCCATTTAAGATATCTTGCTTCTAAGTTTTCAACTTCTATATCAAACTCTTCGGAAAGAACCTTTCTTACTTCTTCTCCATAAAGACTTCCTCCATATTTTTTTGAAGAAACCTGAACCCAATATATTTTTTTCCTCATATTTTAAGCAAAATTAAGGTTTTTGAAAATAAATTCCCATCTCGTTAATACTAATTAAATTTACTTCCAGATCTCTTTCTCCTAGAAATTCGTCCACCGCTTTTTTGCATCCTTCCCAAAAACCATAATCGTCTATAATAATATAGCCCCCAGGAATTACATTATCGTACAAATTCTCCAGACAACACTTAGTAGACTCATACCAATCACTGTCTAACCGAAGAATGGCAATAGGACCAATCTCTTTTTTGGCCTCCGGTAAGGTCTCTTGAAACCACCCCTTTCTAACTACTACATTTTTTCTATCTATTTTTAATATAGAAAAAAATATCTTTTCTACGTCATCCAGGGAGCAAGAACACAGGTTTGTCGGCACCAATCTCCCAGAATCTCTGTTTGAGGTGTACTCCTTAGCTGGAACTCCATCTTTATCGACTCCATCTTTTTTGGATGGCTCTGGCATCCCCTGAAAAGAATCAAATAACCAAACCTTCCGGTTAGATTTTGCCCTATCAACAACAAACCCCATAATCGCGGCACAACCACCTTTCCATACTCCACATTCAACAAATGCTCCTTTCACTTTTGATTTTTCAACTAATTCGGCAAGGAAATAAACATTAGCTAATCTAGAATAGTCAACCATTGTATAAGGATAAACTTTCTCAATTAAGACGAGCTTTTTAAAATTCAAATAATCCTTAAAAGGAATTTCTCTTATAAATTTAAATATTTTGTAAGCTTTTAATGTCGTCTTGCTTTTTTTAGCTAAATTCTTAATTAGTTCTATCATAATTTATTTTTTATTTCGTTAAAAATTCCCATTTTTTGATAATTTTATCAATATTAAAATCTTTTACTCTTTTTTGCGATTTTAATGCCAGATTGTTTGCTAAGTTTTTATCATTTAACATTTCAATTATTGCTTTACTTAATATTTCCTCGTTTTTTGTCGGAATTAGAATGCCGTATTCGGCCCGTTCAATATCCTCTGTCTGGCTTTCTATATTAGTATCCGGCGCTAAAATTTCTCTCGGTCCCGACTTGCAGTCTGTAGATATCACTGGAAGCCCACAAGTCATCGCCTCTAAAATTACGGTCGGCAATCCCTCCCAATGAGAAGATAGAATAAAAAGGTTCGACTTTGATAAAAATTTAAATGGGTTTTTCTGCCAACCTAAAATATAAACATCATTTTCCAAACCTAACTGTTGAATCAATTTTTTAAAATAAGATTTTAATTTACCTTCTCCTAAAATCACAAGCTTCAAATCCCCTATTTCTCTTTTAATCTCTTTAAACGCTTTAATTAAATGCCACTGACCTTTTTGCTCCCCCAATCTTCCTATATTAATTAAAACTGGATGATTGAAAATCTTCTGATGCTCTGGTTTTAAGAGTTCTTTTGAAAGCTTCCGGATATTATCTACATCAATTGGATTGTGGATTACTTTTATTTTTTCTTCTTGAACCCCAAAATTTCTTATAAAGTCATTTTTTATCCCTTTGGAAACAGCAATAATTTTTGCAGATCTATTAAATAACAATCTTACTAAAATTTTATACACTCTCCCCCAAAAAGTCTTATAACCTTCCGATAAAAAATTATCGCCTCTAATTATTGCTTTTCTGCCAATCAGAGCATTAAAAATATTAGGGGCATTCCCAAAGCTTATTATATAACTTGGTTTTTCTTTTTTAATTATTCTTTTAAAACGGAAAAAACCTGAAAAAAGATAATAAACCTTAGGAAAAAACTTCTTAGAAAACGGAATATTTAAAGAAACTAACTTGCCCTTATAAGGATAAGAAACTTTCTCTTCAAATAAAACAATAATTCTCTGGATATTCTCAGGAAAATTTAAAGTTAATTCGGAAACTACTCTTTCACCTCCTCCTTTAGCCAAGGTTTGAACCAAAAAAAGGATTTTTTTATCTTTCATTTTCTTCATTTTTTAAATTCAATTAATATAGTTCCATTTTCGTGTTTTGTCAATTTACTAAAAAACCATAAAAAAATAGCTGGGATTCCACCAATAAGATAGTCTTTTAGACTACCACCAAGGTGGACTAATTTTACCATCACCGACTTTTTGTTATTACCTTTTGATAACTCAGCGGTTTTATTTACTAATCCTGTTCTAAATTTTTCATTAATTACCGACATTAGATAACCGAACTGGTCTATATGCTCAACATAAGACATTCTAAAATTAATTTTTTTAAATAAATTTGAAATGGCTTCTCGATTCCACCTGGTTAAATGATGGGGAGGGAAATCCAAATGAGCTGAGTTGACCAGTAGTCTTTCTCTTTCCGGAGTACTCAAAATAATTTTGCCGCCTGGTTTCAGTATCTTCTTGGCATTTTGAATAAATTTTAAAGGATTATCTAAGTGTTCAATGACCTCAAAAAAAGTAATGATATCAAATTGAGGAATATCTTGCTTTTGAAAGAAATCATCAAAAGACATCGCATAGACATTTTTCAAATTAAAGTTTTTTTTGGCTATCTCGATGAAATTTTTATCAAAATCTACTCCCCACACCTCACAACCTCTCTTCTGAAGTTCAGCGATAAATTCACTTATGCCGCAACCAAGGTCTAAAACTTTTATATTTGGTGGAAGATTTTTATATAATTTCAGAAATTTCTTATGATAATCTCTATAAATTTTATACCTCAAAATGCCCCTAGCAGTGAAACCATCTTGTTTCTCGTACCAGTCGACTCCCGGATTTTTAAATGGCGTCCAAAATTGAATTTTACATAATTCACACTCAAATAGGGAAAACTTACCAGATTTACTCCGGTAATCTTTAACAAATTTAAATAGTTTTCCTTCTTGGCAAATTGGACAAATTTTAGGTGGTTGTTGAAATGGCATATTTAGTTGCATTTTATTCTTCAAAGTATTTATTTTTAGATTTATTAAACTTTTTGATCAATGATTGAACCACTAAGGGATAATCTATATTTTTTTTCAAAATACTCCCCTCATACATTGATTCTTTTAATGAAAACAAAAAGGCTTTAATCTTTTCTGGATTTACTCTTGTTTCTAATGCAAATTTGATCGCTTTATCTAAATTAAAAATATTATCAACATCTATAGTTATTCCTTTGCCTTTTAGATTCCAATTTCCCAAAACAATTACTGGTTTTGAATAATGAAGAGCTTCAAATCCAACTGTAGAATTAATAATAACAATAGCTTTTGATTTCTCTATAACCAAATGAGAATTGATTCTTGGATTCAAAAGAACAATACTGTTTTCTTTATTTAACCTTCTTTTATCTCTAACCGAAATAAGACTACCTGGATGTTCTTTAACATAAAGTTTATATCCAAAAGGTATCATTTTCGCTATATATAAAGCAAGTGACGCTTGATCGTAAAATTGAGGATTTCTGATGGTAATTTGTGAATCATCTGGAACATGTAAAGGGAAATAAATAAATTTTTCATCCTTTAAGTAATCCTGATAAAGAAAAACTGAAAAAAGTTTGTTAAAATTATCAATAATATACCATTTAAATTTTGTTCGAAGAGCAATTCTTAAATTTCTGAATTCACGATTTTTGACATAACCTAAAAATATCCTAAAAAATTCAATCAATGTTCTTTTTTTGAAAAAAAAGTATCGGAAAATACTTTTCTGACTGACAAAATCTTCTATATGTTTTTCAATTTCTCTCTTTTGGTTATCAGTTACTTCATCCCATGGAATATTTTTATATTCAGTTAAAGTATTCATCTCATCTGAATGTAGTAACATTTTATCAGGGAAAAAACTTTCTCCAAAATAAATAACTGGAATTCCTCTTTTTCGGGCAATCATATGCAGTACTCGTCTATGAATTTCTCCTCCTTGATTTTGAATCACACATTTTGGCTGTAGATTCATTAGTAATTTTTCCAATACCTCAAAACATATGATGGCCTTTTTTATAAGATAATTATCTTTCTCACCGCAATAGCATTTTTCAGTAAAAATAAAATTGTTTAAACTCGGAATGTTATATTTTTTCTCTATTTGGCTTGCCTTTTCTTCAATATTTTTGATTTTATTTAGTATCCTAATCAAATTGTTTAAATATAAACAATAAATTTGTTGATTTTTCAATTGCCTATATTCTTCGTAACAGCCTGTTAATACACAGCTTTGATAACCTTTTTTGTGAAATTCCTGCGCTAAATTATAATAAAAATTCTTTCTTCCTTGATACGAAGCGCCGACAATAAGAAAATCAATTTTTTGATATTTTATTTCTCTCATTGAAAATAGTCTTTATCTTCTATTCATAATAATCTCTTCTACTTTTTCTAAGAATAATCTAGCCAAATCAACTTTACCGTGATTTCCCCAGCAGATTCGATTTGTAACCGGGTCTTCTGGATTTGCGTTGGGTATAGAATTAAAATCAAATTCTTCGGCTGAAGAGATATATTTTACGCTTGAATTTTTCAAGGGGCTATGTTTGTCTTTATACTTTGGGATATGCGTACCCTCAATAGCCACCACTTTCTTACCGAGAATCATAGGTTCAAATATGGTTGAACAGTGGTCACTGCAAACAATAATATCTGCCCATTTTACCACTCTTGATCTATCACACTCCGAGCCGACGATTTTAACATTATTAAAGGTAGAGAACATTCTGAAATCAGTAATTGTGTCGCTTTTTCTGGGATGTTTTTTAATAATCATTGCCACATCGGGATTGTTAGACAAATTAATAATTATTTTTTCCATCTCTAACCAAGCATTTGTTGACGTATAATAACCTATAACGCCTGACTGGAGGAAAGCAATTTTAAATTTTCTATCATTTAAGAAAGATAGGGTATGACTATTAATACTATGAAGGTAATTTACGTAGGGAAAACTGGAAGACATATCGCCAAGAATGATTCTATCAGCCGAGATGGTTTTTATGTCTAAGTCGCTGCAAACAAAAACATAATAATTTTTATAATTATGACATTTGGGCTCTGAAAATGCTTGATGTAAGCCCCCCGCCGCTCCATGGGGAAAGATACAAGATGGTATTCCCATTTCAAAAGCCGCTTTTCTAAATACTTCGGGAACATAATCTGGCATAGGCTGAGAAGCATCTGTTAATAAAGCATCTGGATTTACTTCTTTTAATATTTTTTTTGTTATTTTTCTTTTTCTAAGTTCTTTATATTGTCTAAGCAAATATAAAAATGCCAATGGTACTAAAAATTTAAATAATTTTTTTCTTGATTTAAAAATCTCATCAGCAATAGAAAATTTTTCTTTATAGGAAAATTTTTTTAGGATAATCCCAATTATATCGTAATCGCATAAATCTTTTATTTTAAAGCCATGTTTTTTGAAAAGATGTTTTTGAAACTGATTTTGGATTTCATTAACAAAAAAAGGGGGCAAACTGCCTGTAAAAATAAAAGTTTGTTTAAATTTATCTTTTCCAGCGATAGCCAAAGCAACCACTCGCTCAAAATCAGCTTCTGCTCTTACCAAATATAAAAGTTTATACATTTCGATGTTAAATATAATTAGAAAAAAGAGTTTTTATATCATTCCATGATTTAATATAGATTATCAGGGGATGATTTTTTTTACTGTCTTGCTTACTACCAAGTTGCTTATTATCAAAAAGAAACACAGGAATTTTTAGTTTCCCTGCGAAATAAATAGCGATATTAAGATCATCTTCAATAATAAAACAAATTCTTTTTCGTAATCTTCTTATAAATTCTTTTTTCTTTTCCCCCTCCTGAAAAATTAATTTGTCGTATATTATTTTATTTTTTTTAAGCCAATATTGTGTATCTCTCTTTACCGGTTCAAAGGTAGGCCTGGTAGTTACTATCCATATTTTTTTATCTGATTTTTTTATTTCTTTAAGTGTATTTATCGCACCTTTTCTTACCGGAAGGTTGCGTTTTACTCCACAAGTTCTGTAATTATATTTTAACTTTTCATATTTCTCTTTTGTAAGAATAGACTTTAAACTATTAACATCTTTTTTATAAATTCCAGTGTGTTTATTTACCCATTCTAAAAAAGTTTTAGGATAGAAGTTTAAACAACCATCTAGATCGCAAAATATAATTGATTTCATATTTATTGTTTTCATTATTTATTTTTTTGTTTTCTTTCTATATGGCAAAAATATACCAATAATTAATCCGCAAAATACAAATGCCACCACTTTTATCAAATCCTTCATTTTTCCATGCTTACAGCAACGGAGAACGATATATATGTGTGTTTGCATCAGTTGCCGAATACTCCTTATTTTGCACTTTAAGGATGAATCAGCGCTATGTTTTTTTAGAAACCAAAAGATATTTCTAATGCGGTAATAATTATAAACAAAACCAAGCCTTGTGGTCGTCCCGCCCACCAAGTGGGCGAAGCTAACCGTAGGAACGAAAGCCGTTTTATAGTCGGCTTTTCTGAGCCGAATAATAAAATCTAAGTCCTCAAAAAACCTAAACAGAACTTCGTCCAATAAACCAATTTTTTTAAAAACCTCTTTTTTAACAACAAAACCACTTGTTGGTGTATTCATATCTACTCCAAACTTTCTATGATTTTCTCCTCCCCAAATTCTTTTGCCATCAAAATTAAAAACTTTAGACCCTACTAAACCTACTTTATTATCTTTATTAAAAGTTTTTACTACTTCTTCCAAATAATTCACAGAAAAATCTTTCGTATCATTATTGACAATAAATACATATTCGGCATTATTTTTTAAAGCTTCGCGTATTCCCAGATTTAATCCCTTGCAATACCCCAAATATTTTCCATTTTTAATAAGCGTTACATATGGAAATGTTTTTTTTAACATTTTTGGGGAATTATCTATTGAACCATCATCCACAACAAGAATATGATAGTTGGGATATGTTAATTGTCTTAACGACCGAAGACATTGTGATGTTAATGAGAATGCATTACGATTTCTCATAACGATAAAAACCAAGGGATAATCTTTCATTGTTTTTCTTTTTTTAGTTTAAATTCAATGTGATTTCCCAAACAACTCTTACAAAAAGATGGATATTTTCCTTTCGTTATATTACGTTGCAAATCGTTATTTTTCTTTAGGAAAATATCTTTTTTAAACGGGGTTTTCTTCAAGTTTCCAAAAGATATGCCTCTATCTATTTTATAACAGCAAGGAGCTAAATTTCCATCAACCTCTACAAGAACAGCTTGGTTAACCATACGACATGGCTGTGTAACAGGTTTGAACCATCCCGTTGATATTATCTTGACACCTTTAATTTTAATCTGTTTTTTCCGTTCTAAAAATTCTTTCTTCTCCTTAGAAGATAGACACAACACCGGATAACCAAAGTCGCTAAAAAGTCCGCAGGTTATCAACTTAGCGCCAATATCAGTTAATTTTTTAATTGTCTGATGAAAAGTATTGATATTTCCTTTACTTATGAGAATACCAAACTTAATCTTATCTGAATATTTATCAACTAAATATTTAATATTCTTGATTAGAAGCTCCACATCAGTAGATGGTCTTAATTTAGCAACTTCTTGGGGATCCAACGAGTCTACAGATATACTAAAATCGCTTAATCCTCTTTGAAATAATTCATCATAGATAATAGGATTATGAACCAAAGCATTTGTTGTAAACGTAATTCGCTTAAATTTACCACTCTTACGTGCATATTCAACCATTTCGGGTAAAGCAGGATTAATTGTTGGTTCTCCCATACCATGCAGTGTTAAATTATCAGCGCGTGGCAACTGATTTATATATATTTTAAAATCATCTAATGACATCTGTTTATTTTTACTAGGATAATCATGCGTAGTACGGTAGCAACCTTTACATTTTAGATTACAATAAGTTGTGGTTTCAATTAATACTAACTTAAAGGGAAGCCTTTTCCCTAAGTTGGTTCTTCTCAAATAATCACACATTTGGATATAGAAAACCTTAAATGGATCAGGGATAATTTTTTTTATCGTTTTTGGAATAAAATTCATATCTTATTTTTTTATTATATTTTTAAGGAGTTGTTTTAAAGATTAATTTCATAATCGGTTTGTCTAATTTTTGGTAAACGCAGCTGGGTTTATGGGGTTCGCCCGGGAAAAAGACAACAAAATTACTTTCTTTAGCAATAATCTCTGAGATATCACCAGAGGCAGTAAAAAGCTGAAAATCTTCTCGGTCTTTTTTATCTTCAATCTCTTCTTTTAAATTCTCTTTATTTGTAATTTGTATTTTTTCCACACCTTTGACTATAATTTGAACATCGGTGTATATTTTATGGGTTTCAAAGTTTCTTTCTTCTGCAAGTTTTGGGAAATAACGAAGCGCTTTAACAAAAAGATTTCTTCCTTTTATTTCAATTTCACTTTCTGATAAATCTAAAAGATTTTTGTCTTTAATAAAATCAACAATAAGGTCAAGGTTGGGTATTGATTTATATTTACTTAGATTATTTATGGTATCAAATATCATATTGTATTTAATTGTTTTTAAATGCCAATTCTAAACCCCTTAAAAAGAATAACATATCTGTTGATACAGCTATAATTTTATAACCTTCTTTTTTCTTATTTAGTACTTCTTGAGGGTCAGGTTCAATAACATGATAGCCTGCTCGAATCTGGTATTTGATTCCTGCTTGCTTTACAATTTTAAGTGCTTCAATAACTTCTTTGCATTTAAAATCTCCGGGTTTACCTAAAGAGGCGGATAAATCATATGGTCCTATAAAGTAACCAAAGACACCTTTAACAGAAAATATTTCATTAATTTGCTTTACTGCATCAATATGTTCAATTTGTATTATGATTTTTGTTTTTGGTTCTTTATCCTTTATATATTTTTGTAAACCAGATGGGTTATAATTCTGGGCACGGGATAATCCCACACCTCGTTTACCTCGAGATGGATAAAAACATGCATCCTTTGCTTTTTTAACATCATCGGCTGAGTTTACCATGGGGACTATAATACCGTCAGCCCCGGCATCCAGAACTCGTTTAATTAAGGTAGGATTATTTTCTGATAAACGAACAAAAGCTTCTACATTGGAAAGCTGTATTATTCGTATCATATCTTCTACCTGGTTAATTGAAATAGGGTTGTGTTCTATATCTATAGCAAGCCAGTCAAAATACCCGCTTTTAGCCATAACTTCTGTAATTGCGTTATTTGGCCGAGTTAACCAGCCCCCAACATATACTTCATTATTATTTCCCATAATATTTACTTTTATTTTTTAAAAAATTAAAGAGAGCCTCAGCCAGAACAAAATCCTCTTCTTCATCAATCTCTACATTTTCTAATTTAGATATCTCAACGAAAATTGGATTTTTACCTACTCGGTCTTTGCGTTTTAAAAAATTTTCAATTGAATTTATGTAAAAGCAAGAGTTATCTTCGTATAAGGGAGGCATATCTTGTGATGGAACCATTATATTTGGGTCGTGATTAATAGGATGTTTGTTATGGTTATAAAATCTTGTCTGGTATCTGGTAACTCCTATTACAGAATCAGCCCCCTTGTTCAGTCCCTCAAAATAAGTTTTGATTGCCTTATCAAAGGTACTTGCTTTTAAAAGTGGGGTAACAGCATGGGTTTGTAAAAAATGTTTTGTTTTAGCAAATTTTATGTCATGTTCTATTAGTGGTGTCATCGGAACCTTATCGCCCAATAAATGTTGAGGTCTTTTTATTATAACCACTCTTGGGAAATTCTTTTTTATAAGAGAAATTATCTTTTGACTATCTGTATTTACTATAATTTCATAAACAAATTTAGTTGATTCTAAGCTCTCCAATACATGAAAAAAAAGCGGTTTCCCCCCTAAGAGTTTTATATTTTTTTCAGGTATACGTTCACTATGACCCTTCATTGGTAATAAGGCAGTGACTTTATATTTCTCAGTCATAATTTTTTACAAAATCATTAAAGGTTTCTATAATTTCTTTTTCTTTTATGTCGTTAAATTTAAATTGTTTGCCAATATCTTGAGAGAGAATCATGGTTAAATCCTTGCCAACTCTTTTTTTATCACGTTTTAAATGATATATAATATCTCCTATACTAATTTTTGAGATATCAAAGCGAGGATAATATTTCTCTAAAATTTCTTCAAATTCATCATATTTTTCTTTTGTCATTAGGCCTCTTTTTAAAGACAAAAGATTGGCAAATCCCATTCCCACAATTACGGCTTGTCCATGAGAAACAGCAAAATTACTTGCTGATTCTAAGGCATGTCCGAAACAGTGGCCATAATTTAACAAGTTTCTTCTACCCAAATCAAGTTCATCTCCTTCAAAGTACGATTTTTTTATAAACAAAGTAGATTTTATTATCTTTTTTAAGATATTTGATTTTTTGAGGTCGGAAGTAGCCAAAAATTTTCTCAATAATTGATATCTTTTATTATCAGCCATAAGGTGAAATTTAATAATTTCACCTACCCCACTATAAAAATAATCATCTTTTAAGGTGCTGAGAAAATTAATATCTATATATATTTTATCCGGGGGATAAAAAGTTCCGATTAAATTTTTACTTTCATCGAAATTTATTGAGGTCTTTGAACCAATACAACTATCTGCCTGAGCTAAAAGGGTAGTTGGAAAAAATACCCATTTCACGCCTCGATAAATCGTTGAAGCAATAAATCCGCTAATATCTTGAAGCACCCCTCCCCCAAATGTTACTAAGGTATCTTTTTTTCTAAATTCATTATTAATTAACGCTCGGTAAATTTTAGCTAGCGAATGAAAAGATTTAGAATCTTCAGTAGCCGGTATAATAACTAAATTATTTTTACCAATAAAAGGCTCAAGTTGCTTTTGGTAAATCTTATAAACACTATCATCAATTAAATATAAATATTTTTGATGAATATTATCTGTTTTTAATAAATCTTTCTGCTCCAATACCTTGTCTGTAAGTTCCATTGTATAATTTTTTATCTTAGATTTTATTATCATTGTACTGTGAAACCTCCGTCGGCAATTATTGTTTGCCCGGTGATATAGGTATTTAAATCCGAGCAAAGAAATAAAGCAACGTTGGCTATATCATCAACTTTAGCAAGTTGCTGCAAAGGAATGGTTTTTCTCATTTTAGCTATTCCGGCTTTACCTAATACGGATTTAGTAAGTTTTGTTAAAGTAAATCCTGGACACAAGGCATTTACTAAAATATTGTATTTTGCTAAATCTAAACTCGTTGCCCTGGTTAACCCTATTAAACCTGATTTGCTGGCAGAATAAGCATTCCGCGTTTCTTTTGATACCACCCCAAAAATTGAACTAATGTTAAGTATCTTACCATTTTTTTTCTTTTTCATAATTTTTGCCGCTGTTTTTATTAGAATCATGGGACCAGTTAAATTTACTTGAAGAACTTTGTACCAGTTTTCTTCCGCTATTTCGTCTATGGGCTGATTAATACAAATTCCGGCATTATTAATTAATATATCAATATTATTAAAACCTTTTATATAATCTAAAAATTTATTCAAACTTTCGGGATCCAAGAAATCTAACTGGTGATAATTAAATCTTGTTTTTTTGGTTATTCTTTTGGGTGGATTAATTTCTAAACCTGTTGCAATAATATTGCATCCCAACTCCCATAAAGAATTAGCGATACATTCACCAATTCCCTGGGTTGCTCCGGTTATTAAAGCTGTTTTATTTCTGAAATTTATTTTTTTATTCATACTTTTTAATAATTTCTAATATATCTCTAAACCCCTCTTTGACAAACTCAATGGTTTGACTGGCGCTGTGAGGGGTCATAAAAAATTTTGATTGACCAAAAACTTTAAGTTTTCCATTATAGGGTTCTTGCCAAAAAACATCAAAACCTGCTCTAAGGTTGGAATTTTGCATCTTCTGGTAAAGCGCTTCTTCATCTACAATAATTCCTCTTGAAGTATTTATTAAAATAGCATCGTTTTTCATCCAAGAAAGTTTCTCAGCATCTATAAAATTTTCATTTTCTTTTGACAAAGGAATATGCAAAGTAATAATATCTGCTGATTCAATTAAAGGTTTTAATGCTTCTGATTTATTCTCTTTAATATCGTAGGTTTTAACACTCATAAATAATTCCATTTTTTTTGCTATTCTTTGTCCTATATTTCCTAAACCTATTATTAAAAGATTCTTTTTTCTGAAAAAATTCCTGGTTTTTTTAACCCATTGGTCAATGTCTCCGGTTACTGGACAATAATACATTTGGAATATTAGAAAAACAGTGAAATTAGCTGTCGATTCATACAGGATTTCTTTTGCTTTCTCGCTCGGAAAAAAAACCTGAGGAATACCCTTTTTTAGCAATTCATCGGGGATATTTTCACGGCCAACTCCAAAACGATAAACAGCTTTTACGTTTGATGCTTTTGAGAAATCAACTGGCTTAGCTCCCAAAACAAGAATATCAGCTTGGGAAACATCCTCGGTTAAATCTAATTTCTTTTTTTCTTCAAGACAATCAAAAGCTTTGGTATTAAAATAAATTTTCATAAAATCCTCTTTTTCTTTTTGTTTAAAGCTAAACCCAAATAGGAAGTAATCATATGGCCCAGAAAACTATGTATATCTTCTACTGGACCATACTGGCCTTTTTCGGTTCGGACATGAACAACATAATCACAGATTTTTGCTAATCTCCCCCCATCAAATCCCACCAGACCAATAGTTATTCCACCCATTTTTTTAGCAAGCCTTACGGATTTTATAATATTGAGAGAGTTTCCACTGGCAGAAATCGCTATTAATACATCTCCCTTTCGGAATAAATTTTTAATTTGAGTAGTAAATATTTTCTCGTATCCTTTATCATTACAAATAGCAGTTATTAAAGGGATGCTGTCAACAAGGCTAACTGCTTTAATTAAAGGTTTACCTTTTAATAAAATCCCGTGTGAAATATCAGTAGCAAGGTGAGAAGCGGTAGCGGCACTCCCGCCATTACCAATTAAAAATAGTGTTCTCTCTTGTTTATTTTTTTCTAAAATAATTTTGGTAATTTTTTCAATGGTGTTGTAATCCAGATTTGCTAATAAATGGAAAACATATTTAGAGTACTCTCTAAAATACTCCATAGGTTGAGGATGTTTTTTATATATTTTTTTAATATTTCTTTTAGGCATAATGCTTATATATTTTAATAGTTTATTATTCAATTTTTACTTTTTTACAGCCGCGATCCTTAAATAAGAACTTAATTTATTAAGCTGAAGAAAATCTTGAAGATTTTCCCAAGCGTCTTTACTTCGATGCTTAAACATATATTTTAAAAATTCTGGCATATCAATATTGGAATTACTCTTAAAAGTATTAGCCACTATTTCTACGTCTAATTTACCAGGGGAACTTATATCAAGAATTCTGAATCCTTCATTGGTTAAAAGTTGATGAATGGCTTCAACAGAAAGGAGATTTAAACGATCTGGGGGCACAAGCCTCTGTGAATTTTTACCTAGTATTTGATATTCAAAGCCACTAATAGTATTAACAGTTAAAAGAAATAATCCTCCTTTACGACAAATTCTGCTTACTTTTTTAATAAAAGAAACTGGGTCAAATTCTCTATCTAAAACCTCAAAAGCGGTGAAAACATCAACTTTATTTTTTAAATTACTGAAATTATTAACTACTTTAATATTCTTAGTTGAGAAATTACGCTCTAAAACTAAAGGATTTATAAAAATAATTTTCTCAAATTTTGTATAGAAATTTTTATCAGGAAGAAATAAACTAAAATATTTTGGCTCGTAATCAGCGACTACTCTAGCTTCAGGTTTGTAATCTTTTATTAAATCCATAAACCATACATATAAAGGAAACAATTGATAGCGACGACGGGCAGATATAGAAGCCCTCATTATTTTCTTTCCCCAAAATTTCACTGCCTGAGAATTCTTGTAAAATTTTCTTATAGTTCTTGTATTTGGTCTTGGAGAGACAAATAAGCTATCACATAAATTACAACGTTGATACTCAAATCCAAACTTAGTAAACACTGACTTAAAATTATGTTTACCACATCCTGGACAACCCACAGCCACAAATTTCTTTTTGTCGGGAAACAATACCAAAAGATCTTTCTTGAGTGCTTTTCTCCATTGTTCATACAAAGCCTGCGGCTTTATTTCTGATTCATGAAAATGATTTAAAAAGATATTTTTCATATAGGACGCGTATCTATATTCTGGGGTAAGGCCTTTGCTTTATAGACACGGATTTTATTATTTTTAAAATATGCTTTCTCAAGAATATTCAAAATAAACGACTGGGTTCTTAAAGCTGCAAGGGTAGCATTAAAACTGAAAGGATTATGCCCTTCAAGAACTTCAAGAGCTGCTTTTAGAACAGAATAATATTTACAACCCGGTTTTTTAGGGATTTCTAAAATTTTCATTTCAGAATTTTCTCCGGTTGAGACAAATAACGTACAAGAAGAAAGATCAAAATAAACTCGTCCCTCACTACCCACTATCACTATTCTTCTCTGGTTTTTATTATTTAAAACATACTTTCCCACCGATACCATTACCTGTACACCTTTTGATGTTGAAAACTCAATTTCAGCATAGGTTTCCCCGAGGTATTTATCTGACAAGCCAAATTTTCTTTTTGCCATATCAACATATTCTTTACATTTAGCAATTCTCATATTTCCTTTTTTAAACGATCCAATATTCCCTATATAATCCTCAAGGGCAAAAAGAGGAGATAGGGCGTGAATGCCCAAATCCTGAATCATTCCTCCTCCTTTTCTACGATCGCATAGAAAAGCCCCCCTATGATCTAATCTTCCTACATTACCTTCGCCTTCAAGAACATCCACCAAAATAAACTTAGGTGTGCCGATAAATTCTTTTATTCTTCCAGATAACTCATCTACATTGTTGACAAAAGAATACAATCCTTTATGTATTTTTAATAACCCTTCTTTTTTGAAATAAAAACTATCTTTTTTAACCATGCCAGCTAAAATAAGCAAGGGAATTGATTTCATCATTAGATAGTATTCTAATAACCCAATTTTGTCAGGGTGCCGGTTTATTAGATTTCGCATAACCTCAAATTGAGATCTGTTTAGGCAATAAGGCTTCTCTATCATCACTTTAAAGCCATTTTTTACCAAATCATATGCGTCTGGTGTATGAAGCTCGTTAATATGACTCAAAATAACAACCGGGTTCTGATTTTTAAAGTCAGAAAGTAAAGAACTAAGTTTTTCAGACCTTTTTCTTATTCTGTGTTCAACCTTTCGAAAAGATTTAGTTTTTTTTAAATCAGCTGGTGATTCTTTGCTGACAGTAGTCAATAGTTCAAACGATCCTTCTTTTTTCATAATATCTAAAGATGGAGATAAAATATTTTTATAATGCTCTCCAGTACCAACAATGATGATTTTTTTTCTTCCTTCTATTAAATTATTATTTTTTTGAATATTCATGATGTAATATTTTCCATAGATGTATAATATAATTAATTCTCAACCTTCCAATCTGTTTTTAAAACTAAGGGGCCGGCTGCCGGGGAAGGAAGTTGTCCTGAACCTAAAAAATTACTCATTTCAATGTCTAGTTTTCTGGCACCGGGAATCTCATCCAAACTAATTTGTCCTGAACGCTTAATATATAAATCTAAAAAATAAGTTGAAGGAGTTAAGGCAAGGGAATTAATATGACAGACGAAAAATCCTCGTTTCCCAATATTCTTGCTCTCAAGCCGAAGCCCTGACAGCTTATTATTTGTTTCAAAAAGAGGAGTGCCCCGAACGGTTTTGGCATATAACGTTACAAACACTTCGGTATTATTTGGAAGTCCATAATTTTCGTATTCCATAAGAATGTCCATTGGTTCTCCACAGGGTATGCAATTTCTTATTTTGCCATCTTTGTTGCGAAATTTCAAATCAACAATCCGGAGTTCTCCATTTCCCTTTCGAGAACTAAAATCTCTTAAATTTCGTCTATCTGTTTTATAACTAAAAAGGTAATGATCAATGGCTTTTTTTGTTTCGCCTTCAAAAATCTTCTTTCCTTCATCTAAAACAATGGCTCTAGTGCATAAGTTTTCAATCGCTGCCATATTATGGCTTATAAACAGAATGGTCCTGCCGCTTTGAGCTACTTTATTCATTTTTCCCAAACATTTCTTTTGAAAAGCAGTGTCTCCAACAGCTAATACTTCATCCACCAAAAGTATCTCGGGTTCTAAATGAGCAGCAATTGCAAAAGCTAATCTTACATACATTCCGCTGGAGTATCTTTTCACCGGAGTCTCTAAGAATTTCTCGAGTTCGGCAAAATTAACGATTTCATCAAATTTGGAATTAATCTCTTTTTTTGTCATTCCTAAAAGAGCACCGTTAAAATAAATATTTTCTTTGCCAGTCAATTCCGGATGGAAACCGGTTCCAACCTCTAGGAGACTGCTGACTCGGCCTTTGATTACTGCTTCTCCTTTGGTAGGAGGCGTAATCTGAGATAAGATTTTCAAAAGAGTGGTTTTACCAGCTCCGTTTCTGCCAATAATCCCCAGAACCTCGCCTTCTTCCACTGAAAAACTGATATCTTTCAAAGCCCAAAAATTTTCTCTTAATTCTCTATTTCCTCTAAGCCAAAGGACAGGTTTTTTTGTAAAGCTTACCATCTCATCTCTAAGCGAGCGATAAGAAAATAAATTATGCCCCAGACGATAACTTTTTGACAAATTGTTTACTTCAATAATAGACATTGATGCTAATATACTAATTAATGCTAATCATACCAATATTGGCGTCGCTAAATAATATCGGCAAAATATCTTTCTGATTTTTTAAAATATAATATTCCAAAAACAAATAATAAAGTTGACATCAGAACAGAAGAAGCAAGAAGGGCCCAGTTTGTTGCCCCTACCCCCAACAAACCTGCCCGCATTGTCTCAACAACACCGCTCATTGGATTCAAATACCACAGCCACTGATATCTACCCAAAACACTGGTTGGATAAATAACCGGGGTAACAAAAACTAAAAGTTGAATAAAAAATGGCAAAGCGTAACGAACATCACGGTATTTTACGTTGAGAACTGAAAAAGCTAAGCCAAGACCAGAAAAAGAGAGAAAAGTAATTAAAAGGCAGGGAATAATTAGCAGAATGCCGACAAAAGTAGGTATGAAATGGTAATAAAACATTAAACCAACAAAAATCAGGGCAGCAAAAAAGAAATCAACTAAATGAACGATTGTACTTGAAATCGGCATAATCAGATGAGGAAAATATATTTTTTGGATAATTTTTTGATTACTGACTAAGCTGCTACTAGCGCTATTCAAAGAATTAGAAAAATAATTCCAAAAAAGGAGACCGGCATAAACAAAAATAGGATAAGGAATTTCTCCGCTGGAAATACCAGCTACTCGGCCAAAAAATATACTAAATATTACCATTGTTAAAAAAGGCTGTAAGACTGCCCAGCCAATCCCAATAATCGTTTGTTTATAGCGCACTTTGATATCTTTCCAAGCCAAAAAATAAAAAAGTTCTCGATACTTCCAGAGTTCTTTCCAATCTATATTTATAAACCCTCTGATGGGTTTTATTCTCGTTTCATTCATTTTAATAAGTGATCTATTTCCGTAAAAATAAAATTACTTTCATCGTTGCTTTTAAAATCTTATAATTCGTCTTAAGGCGGTTGAAATAAAAATGCGCTCTGTCCACCTGCGGTCTAACATTAATCGGAACAAATTCAATTCTGAATCCCCTATGTAAAGCTTCTATCATTAATTGAGTTCCCATAGAACCCAAGGTATCAAAATGACCAATACCCTCATAAACTTTAGAAGTATAAGCTTTTAGTCCACATAATGGATCCTTAATTCCAAACCGGAAATTTGTATATAAGGCGAAAATTTTCTCGCTAAGAGGAAAAGCATGTTGTCGTTGTCCAATTACGATATCAGCCTTCCCGGTAATAATTGGCTCGGTTAATCTTTTAATATCCTCTGGTTGATGCTGCCCATCAGCATCAAAGGTCACATAACAGATGCTTTTCTTTTTAACGCCTCCCGAAATCCATCTTCAATTGAGGCGTCGTACCCTTGATTTTTTTTATGGTGTATAACGATAGCCCCAACTTTTTTTGCCTTTAAGCTGGTATCATCATAAGATCCGTCATCAACCACAATAATTTCATTGGCATAGGGCTTAGTTTCTTTTATTACCCTCTCAACGGTTTTGGATTCGTTAAAAGCGGGGATAACAACGACTATTTTTTGGTTAAACAACATCATCAAGAGTGATTGGCTCTCCGGCCAAAATTTTATGTTTAGCAACTTTATCCAATATTTCATTTATTTGAGGCGGCCGTAATCCTGTAGCTGGGCGTAAAAATTCAACACTATCCCGAGAAATCTTTTGGCTCTTTTCAATCTTTTTCCTTGCATAAATACCTCGACGCATTATAAATGCCGTTTCTTTCTCTGACGGCATAATTCTTTTCATTCCATTGCCCAAGGCTTTTTCTAATGCTCTAATTCCTTCTACCATTTTTCTAAATCCCTCTATGTCCATTGCAAAAGGATGATCCTGACCCTTGCGAGTACGGTCGTCAGTAAAATGTTTTTCAATAACTCTTGCGCCCAAAGCTACAGCACCCAGGGGAACAGTAGTGCCAGAAAGCGGATCGTCGCCACCCCCTTCTTTACCGATTGTATGATCCGAATAACCAACCTCAACTCTGAATTTTTCTTTAATAGCAACCATTGCCCGAATATTGGCATCTGCCATTGGTGATGGATAATTAGTTACGCATTGCAATAATACAATCTGGTTATTCCCGCTATCGCGAATAACCGAGACCGCATTTCCAATCTCCTCCAAGGTTGCCGTTCCGCAAGACAAAATAATGGGCTTGCCGAGACGCGCCACATATTCTAAAAATTCCAAATTATCAATCTCCCCAGATCCAATTTTATAGGCAGGAACACCGATCTTTTCTAATAGGTTAACCGCTTCAATGTCATAGGGACTTGAAAAAAAATCAATGCCAATCTTGCGACAATAATCCGATAATTCTTTTAACCATTTTCTGGGAAATTCTGCTTGGCGATAAACTTCAAACACGCCACTATCCCATTTTGATTGATAAGAAACCTGAAAATTTTGGAATCCTTTTTCTGAAAGCATCTTCGGGGCTAAAAAGTTTTGTATTTTATAAGCATCGGCTCCGACCTCTTTAGCGAGCTTGGCTAAATATTTTGCGCGTCTAAGATCTCCGTCAAAATTAGATCCTATCTCGGCAATAATATACACAGAGTTTTCGGCACCGATATTTTTGTTACCAATTTTAATATCTAGCATAATCACTTCTATAATAAATGTGACTTTTTTAATATTTTTTCTATCTCTGATTCAAGAGTCGGCATTTCCAAACCTAATTTCGTTTGCGCATAATCGGCGTTAAGCCACATTTGTTTTGGTCGTAGAGCATTGCTTTGATTATCGTCCCTGGTTACAAATCTTGCTTTTCCTCTATAATTTCCAAGTTTTTTTATAACTAATTTTCCTATGTCTGCCTTAGATAAAATATTTTTACTAGCAAGATGCAATATTTTCTCCTGGGGGCTAATCTCAATAAGATTATTAATGAATTCAGCTATCGTCCAACTGCTTAAAGGATTTATCATTATATCATTAAAAAGTTGAATATTTTTATTAGCTTTAATTGAATTAACCAACCATTCAAAAAAATTAAGACCACGAGAGCCTTTTGGATGAATACCGATTAAATTCAAACGAAGAACCAAACCAAGATTGTATTCTAATATAACTTGTTCGCCTAAAAATTTTGTAAGGTTATAAAAATTTCGGGGATAAGGTAAGTCGGTTTCTTTATAATTTCCTTCTTCTCCCGAAAATACTGAAGCAGTGGAGATATAAATTAATTTAGCTCCAATAGTTTCTGCCAGATCTCTAATATTTTTGGTACCTTGAGCATTTACGTTATAACATAAAAATCTATCCTTTTCACAAGAGTCAACATTAGTAACTGCTGCGGTATGAATAATCCAGTCAAAATTTTCTTTCCGGAATACACAGTCCTTAACCGCGTCGGTATCGCTAATATCCATGTCAATATCGTAAATATCGTGACCTTCCTTTTTTAAAATTTGCTCTAAGGTTGAACCAAGAAGGCCACTCATCCCGGTTATTAGTATTTTTTGCTTCTTCATGATTGTTTCTTTATTTAAATGGCTTTTGCTGACGATTAGCATTTATCTGAGCAATCTCGGGATGTTTATCTAAAAAGGCAATGATCTTAGATGTATCAATAATTTTACCTGGTTTATAGAAAATTTGGTAAATTTTCTCCATTAAACTAAAATCTTCTGGATAATCAACGGTCAAACGGTAATTCCTGGAATATTCTGGCGGGGCTTCTACCGCAGGTCCAATTTTAAACTCCTTCTTTTTATTTTCCCAAATATAGGGAGCTACGTGTTCCCTTTCATAAGACCGGGTAGCATTATGATGTGCCTTTTTTAATGCTTCAAAAGAAAATACTCTAACATCAAGCCCTCGGGGAAAATCACTCTTATCCTGCTCCTCTTGAAAAAAATTACTAATATAATCGTATTTCCCACTTAAAAGTTTTTTAACGCACATGTCAATAACGACGGGGTCAATTAAAGGAAGATCACTGCTTCCTCTAAAAACAATATTGATGTCAAATTTCTTTGCCGCTTGATAATAACGATCCAAAACATCTTCTGAAGATCCACGATATAAGAGCCAACCTTCTTTTTGGGCTAACTTCTCTATGGCATTATCCTCAGAATTGATTGTGGTTGCCACAATCACACTATCTAATGTTTTTGCGGCTTTTATTCGTTCAACTACGTGCCATAACATTGGTTTTCCCGCTATCTTCATTAAAACCTTACCGGGTAATCTCGTTGAAGCCATTCTTGCTTGAATAATTGCCGCTATCTTCATTTTTCTAAATCTCTTAAAATTTTTCTCATTTGTTCTTTGGTAATCCATTTATCGTTAGTAGCACTCGTATACTCAAATCCATCGGAAAGATGTTTTCTTTCTTTAAAATTATCCCTATTCCAAAAAGGATATTCGGGTTCAATTACAAAATATTTATCAAATTCTCTGGAGTGTTTTGCCTCTTCCTTTGTTAAAAGGATCTCGTGTAGTTTTTCTCCAGGTCGGATACCTATTATTTTTTTCTTAACCCCGGGCGCTATAACGTCAGCCAAATCCACAATTCTCATACTGGAAATTTTAGGGATAAATACCTCTCCACCCTTCATAAACTTAATACATTTAATAACAAAACGAACGCCATCTTCCAAAGTAATCCAGAATCTTGTCATTCTTTCATCTGTAATTGTAATTTCTCCTTTCTTTTTTTGTTCATTAAATAAAAGAATCACGCTTCCGCTGCTAGCAAGAACATTTCCATAGCGAGCGCAGCTAAACATAATTTGCTTGGAGCCAGCATAGCTATTTCCTTGAATAAAAAGCTTTTCCGCTGCCATTTTAGTTGCTCCATATAAATTAACCGGATAAACTGCTTTATCTGTACTAATTGTCATTACTTTTTCAACTGAATTATCAATTGCTGCGTCAATAACATTTATTGCACCTTCCATATTGGTCTTCACTGCTTCAATAGGATTATATTCACATATGGGCACGTGTTTCAAAGCAGCGGCATGAACAATAATATCAACCCCATTCATTGCCCTATAAAGACGAACCCTATCTCGGACATCCCCAATAAAAAACCTCAAACGGGAATCATTAAATTTCCTTTTCATTTCTACTTCAGCCAATTCCCGATTGTCATAAATACGGACACTTTTTGGATTGTGTTCTTTTAAAATAATCTCGGCAAATTTCTGACCAAAAGAACCTGTGCCCCCGGTAACTAAAATTGTTTTGTTATCAATGCTCATATTTCATTTATAAAAAAACCAGAATTACCACTTTTCAAGAGTTTTCCTAGTTTTATCTCTGGCTTTTTTATAAACTTTATAAACCTTTGATTCAACTTTTGGAGAAACTAAGCTCAAAATTTCGCTGCCCCAAATTCTATACGTTCCGCCTACCTTATAGGCCTTAATTACACCTCGTTTCAATAAACGTTTCATAGTGCTTTTGCTTACTTTCAAAAAATCCTGAGTTTCTTTAGTTGTATAAATTTTGTCTGGTTTTATTTCCTTTTCCATGTTTCTACTTTTTATGATAAATCCCTCAAGAAGGCATGCCAAGAGGGGTCAAAAAGGATCACTTCATTTCCATTCCCGGAGAGCTTTTTCGTATCTTTCCCAAGTCCCGCAATCCGTCCACTTATCGTGGAATTTAAATCCTGCTAATTTCTTTTCTTTTGCTAACTTTGGAAATAAATCAGTTTCAATCATTGAGAATTGAGGACCGGAATGATAATTAAAAATTTCGGGAGATAGTAAATAAAGACCGGAGTTAATATAGTTTGCTTGCCCTTCTAAGTTTCTTTTAGAAATTTGGGAGGGTGAAGGTTTTTCTAAAAACTCTTCTACTCTTCCATTTTTTGAAATAACAACTCCGTAGTGTTGAGGGTCGGGTACTTTTACTAAAGCTATTGTTGCTGGCGTTTTTAATCTCTGGTGAAATTTGTTCATCTCAATCAAATCTATCTTCTTTAATTCGTCCCCATTAGTTAGAAAAAAGGGCTTGTTTGAAATCCAATCTTTTAAAAAACAAAGCCCCCCTAAAGTCCCAAGGGGCTTTGATTCTTGGACTAATTTAATTTTGTTTTTTGAATAGTATCTTTTCTGCCACCAATCAAAATCTTCTCGAAAATCCTTATTTATTAAAACAGCTATCTCTTTTATTCCCTGAGAATAAAATAAATTAATTAAATAATTAATAATCGGCTTTCTTTTTACTGGAAGCAAGGGCTTGGGAATTTCTTTAGTTACCGGATAAAGCCGAGTTCCTTTCCCTCCAGCGAGGATTATTGCTTTGTAATTAGATAAACACTGATTCATACCAATTGAGCTGATTTATACGGATTTTTAGTAGTGTGGATAAATCGTTTAACGATTAATCCTTTGGGTGAGAATATTACCAAAAATCCTAATTTATACTTTGAATTTTTAAGATAACCCCAAAATTGTTTTTTTTGAAAAAATTAAATTCTCCTTATTAATACTACTACTAATAATAATAAGAAGAAGAAGAAGAGGAGGAGGAGGAGGAGGAGGAGGAGGAGGAGGAAATACTCCTCTTTTATAATAATAAACCCCTCAAGAAGGTGTGTCAAGAGGGGTCAATAGGGTTTACTGGGGATTACCTGTGAATAAGTCCGTTGGCGGCTTCCCGACTCAAGGGTCCGAAATAACCTGTTCCTTTTTCTAAACTAAGGGGAGCTAAAATTTCTGGAGCATATTCTTCTTGAAAACGGATGACGGCTGCTTTAGTTAAAGAAAGGAAGTTTCCGGTAACTAAACCTTCGGGGTAAATCTCGGCCCCTTGATTTTTTAAAAATTGCTGGAGACAGCGAACTTCTGAATTTGCCATCATCCCATAATAAAGATTACTATCAAATTTTTGGCAGGAAACCGTAGTTTTTCCCAAAATAGCAGCTATTTGACTTCGGACTTTAGCGATTTCTGATTTTAGATAAGCAATCCGAGCTAAAAGCTGTTTAATTAGTTCTGTTTCTTTATCTTCCTCTGTTCTTCCATTAGAAATTGTTGCCTTCCAATTAAACAAATAAGCGGGCTCTATTCCGTCAAAACCGGAGAATTTGTTTTGAAGGGAAGGGATAATGGTTAAAGAAGTATATTTTGTATTGAAGTCTTCAAGAATAATTTCACCTTTTTGGTTCTCATCTAAAGATAAAAAGTTAATTGAACATCCGTTTGAATCCTGACAAACAAGGTAAGGAAGTTTAAAGTTATTTCCTTCTCCTCCTTTAAACTCAAAAGTTAAAGTATCCTTTCCCCCAAAAATTTTTTGCCAATTGCCTGCCCAATTTTTAGTAGTATGACTTATCAATAAACTGCTTTCTGAAGTAAGGGGTAAGAAATTGCTCTCGGGAACTATTCGGATGTTTTTCAGGTTTTCGTTTTTATAACAATATTTTTCTCCCAAAGAGCAATCGTTGACTAAAACAGCTATTGTCCAATCTGTGAAAATCTGAGAAAAATCTTTCTTAAAACCATCTTTCTCCAAAGCATAGTTAATACTTTCAATTCCAACTTTCGAAGAATGTAAAGAATCAGTCAAAATCTTAACTCCGTAATGGTCAACTAAATACTGGATAAAAACATTTAGAGCTCCGTAATCTGCCGAAACGCCTTGCCATTCGGTAATAGAATCAGAAGGGTTTTTCAAAAATTCATTAACCCTGTTCTGCAGATTACTCCTTTGATATTCTGAATCATAGCCGCAAAAAGTCGGAGCGTATTCTGCCCTGGCTTCATTAAGCCAAGTTTCTTCTTCAACCCATTGAATCTTCTCTTTTTGATTAAAGGCAATCAAATGTAAAAACTCATGAGCAAGAAAACTTTTGATTACATCATTCGTAATGTAACTGGCATTTAGATAAACCATCTCTCTCTGGTTTGATCTTGGATTTTGAAAACGGGAGTATTCATCGCCGTTATTAAAATAACCTCCATCATTTTCTTTCATTAAATGAAACAAAACCGTAACTCTGTTATCATTATCAATTCCCGGCTTCCATTCTGAACCAAATTCAGAAGTTAGGGTAGGATAAATTTTTTCATCAAACTCTTCGGCTAACTCGTGCAACTTAATGCTTATTCTGTTTTTGTCTTTAGATGTAAGTTTTCCCCACCAAGATTTATCAACATATAAATACGAGGAATCACTAATTCTAAGAAGTTGCGCTTCAATTTCTTCTCTATTATAAAGGTCGTAAGACGAATCAATATAAAAATTATCCTCATCCCCTACTTTTGCCGCCTCTACTAATAAAACGGCTCCAAATAATAAAAGGAGGGTCAAAATTAAACAAATTTTAATTTTAAAATTATCCTTTGTCATTATTTTATATTAGCAGATTTTAAACATTTTTCAAATATTATTAAATTGAAAACTCAGAGATTTTCAAAAAAAGGAGTGTACTCCTGAAACTTTCTGTCAAGTTCCACTGCTTTAAAGAAGAATTCTTTAGCTTTCTGATAATCTTTTAATTCTAAATAACTAACTGCCAGATTAAAAAAAGCGTCAGCGTCAGGCCCTAAATTAGTTAAATATTGCTGACACATCTCAACAACTTTTTGATAATCTT